>CAZMTT010000033.1:0-13974 GCA_964569555.1 uncultured Dehalococcoidales bacterium
GCCGTAGCTCAGGCTTACTACAATAAGAAAGAGGGGGCTAAGCGCCTGGCCACGGAGACCGGTGCCGGGCAGTGGGGTAGCGCCCTATCCATGGGCTGCATGTTCTTCGGCCTTGAGCTCAAGGTCTACATGGTCAAGGTCAGCTTCTACCAGAAGCCCTATCGGCGTATTTTAATGGAGACCTGGGGGGCAAAATGTGTCCCCAGTCCCAGTGAGGATACCGAAATAGGACGCCGCATCCTGGCGGAAGACCCTGATTCACCGGGCAGCCTGGGAATTGCCATCAGTGAAGCGGTAGAGGACGCGGCTATGCGGGACGATACCAAATATTCCCTGGGCAGTGTCCTCAACCACGTTCTGCTTCACCAGACGGTAAATGGTCTGGAGACAAGGAAACTAATGATGGAGCAGGCAGATGCCTATCCTGATATTATCATCGGCTGCATTGGCGGCGGTTCCAACTTTGCCGGCGCGTATTTACCCTTTATCAAAGACAAAATTGACGGCACCAAACCAGATTTGCGTGTCATCAATGTTGAGCCAACCAGCTGCCCCACGGTAACCAAGGGAATTTATGCCTGGGACTATGGAGATGTGGCTGGAATGGCCCCGATAGCCCTGATGTATACCCTGGGTCACACCTTCGTGCCACCACCAGTCCACGCCGGCGGACTGCGCTATCATGGGATGGCACCCATTATCTGCCACCTCCATAAACTGGGGCTGGTTGAAGCCAGAGCCGTGCCCCAAGTAGCTACCTTTGAGGCAGGGGTGACCTTTGCCCGAACCGAGGGTATTATCAGCGCCCCGGAGACCAACCATGCCATAAGAGTAACTATTGACGAAGCCCTCAAGTGCCGGGAGTCTGGTGAGGCCAAGACTATCCTGCTGGCTCACAGTGGACACGGACACTTTGATATGGCTGCCTATGACGCCTACCTCTCGGGTAAGCTCCAGGACTATGATTATCCCAAAGAGAAAGTCAAGGAGGCGCTGGCCCACCTGCCCGAGGTAAAGGAATAGCTAAATACCCCAACCACCCCCTCCCCATAACTTAAGGGGAGGGGGTGGTTACTCCAGCCCGCTTCGCCCTATTTACGGGCGCTAATAATTTTTAGTCCGCGGTAGCCTTGTGCTATAATATTATTGATGCCAAAGAAGCCAAAGTTAATCTATTTATTACTCAGCTTTGTTTTAGTCCTGTCCCTCAGCCTGGGCAGTGGCTGTGTCTATGTGCAGGAGCCAGCGCCAGCACCAGCACCCAGCCCGCCACCCCCTGATATATCGGCGCCGACCAGCCCCGAGTGGACGCTACCGCCCCAGTCCAGCGAGAACCCCCCGCTACCCGATTTCACCCTGGTAGTGGCTAAAGTGAAGCCTTCGGTAGTGGCCATCAATACCGAAGTGGTGACCTATGATATCTTCAACCGGCCCTCTACCGAGCAGGGCTCAGGTTCGGGTTGGATTATTGATGAAAGCGGACATATTGTGACCAACAACCACGTAATCGCCGGGGCGAGAAGTATCACGGTAACCCTGTCTGACGGGAGCGCCCTTTCCGCCGGTGTCGTCGGTGCTGACTCCTTCTCCGACATAGCCGTACTTAAGGTGGAGAACACCGACCTGCCCCCGCTCGCCATCGGTGACTCCTCCCAGTTAAATATTGGTGAGTGGGCGCTGACTATCGGCAACGCCCTGGGGATGGGAATAAGCGCCAAAGAGGGCATCATCAGCCGTCTGGGAGTATCCGTTCCGGTAGCCGCCGGACAGACAATGCACGACCTCATTGAAACCAGCGCCGCCATCAATCCGGGCAACAGCGGCGGTCCGCTGGTCAATATGGCCGGGGAGGTCATCGGCATCACCAGCGCCAAATGGGCCGCCGTCGGCGTGGAAGGTCTGGGCTACGCCATCAGCAGTAACACCGCCCGACCGATTATTGAGGAACTGATCCAGAAGGGCTACGTGGTCCGCCCCTGGCTCGGGGTGGTGGTGGGCACGGTGAACGAATGGCTGGTAGCCCGATATGAACTGGCCGTGGCGCAAGGGGCATTTGTCACCGAGGTTGCCACCAGCAGCCCCGCCGATAATGCCGGAATCAAGACGGGTGATGTCATCGTCAGCTGGGGTGAGACCGAAATCGCAACTGCCGACGACCTGATAAATGCGATACACGACAGTCAAATTGGGCAGACCGTGGACATAACCTTCTGGCGTGGAAATGAGAAGTATACCACCACCGCCACCCTGGCCGAGACGCCACCCCCCTAAGCCAGCTTTTTTACCCCCAATAATACCTCGTGACCGCTTAGCTTATACTTCTCGGTAAAGGCACCCTCTTCCGGGGTATCTTCAGTAAGCTTTTCAGACAGCGTTTCCTGCTTGATGTAATCGGCAAAATCAGCCATTACGCCCCTGATATAATCATCGCCCTGATAACAGGTGGTGATATAGTCAGCGATATCAAACCCGGCCGAGCGGCGCATTGTCTGCAACCGGTGCACAATCTCCCGCGCCATACCCTCGGCCTCAAGCTGGGGAGAAAGCTTTACCTCTATGGCTACGGTATAGCCTCCTTCGGTGGCAATCACGAAATCAGGCATATGCGACTTAACCTCGTTGGTAACCACCTCCGTAGCCACGTTTAAACCTTTTACATTGAGCTCCTCAAGTAATTGAGGCTCCAGACGCTTCAAGCTTTCCCTTTCCCGGCTGGAGCTGACTTTGACCGTAACCCCGGCCAGAGGCTGGCGTATCTTGATACCGGCCTGACTCCGGGCGGCCCTGCCCAGGCTGGCTATTCGCATCACCAGGCGGGTGTCAGCCATCAGGTGCTTATCAATCTGGCTCTCATCAGCTACCGGAAAGTCGGTCAGGTGCACGCTCTCCGGAGCATCAGGGAAGACAGAATAAACCAGATTTCGATATATCTCATCGGCAACGAAGGGGGTAAACGGAGCCAGCAGCTTGGCTACGGTTACCAGGCACTGGTAGAGAGTATTATAGGCCGCCAGTTTATCGGCATCGTTTTCGCTCTTCCAGAAACGCCGCCGGCTGCGGCGCACATACCAGTTAGACAGGTCATCAACAAAATCCTCTATCTTCCGCCCCGCCTCCGTCGGCTGGTAGCCATCCATCGCTTTATCAACATCAGCCATAAGCTGATTGAGCTCAGCGATAATCCAGCGGTCCAGCTCCGAATATTCCGGCTCTCCGGCCTGGGCCGGAGTGAACTTATCAATATTGGCGTAGGTGACAAAGAAGGAATAGACATTCCACAGCGTGAGCAGGAAGTGGCGGGTCACCTCAGCCACCATCTTTTCGTCAAAACGGCGCACATTGCCCGGCGGTGAGGCGGTAAAGAAATACCAGCGCAGGGCATCGCTGCCGTATTTATTGATTACCGCCCACGGCTCAACCACATTCCCCTTGGCCTTGCTCATCTTCTCCCCCTTGGCATCCAGGATGTGCCCCAGACAGATGACATTCTCAAAACAGGGGCGGTTAAAGAGCAGGGTGGAGATGGCATGCAGGCTGTAAAACCAGCCGCGGGTCTGGTCCACCGCCTCGCTGATATAATCAGCCGGGAAGCGCCCGTCCTCAAGCAGGGTATCGTTCTCAAAGGGGTAGTGCCACTGGGCTACCGGCATCGCCCCGGAATCAAACCAGCAGTCAATCACCTCGGGCACCCGCTTCATCCTGGCCCCGCACCGAGCACAATCATAGGTCAGCCCGTCAACATAGGGGCGGTGCAAGTCCAGGGGCTCTTTCAAGCCGGCAAACCCGGGCTTGCTTTTCAGCTCGGCGACACTGCCGACGCAATCAAAATTAGAGCAGGATTCACAGCACCATATCGGTAGCGGTGTCCCCCAGTAGCGCTCGCGGGAGAATGCCCAGTCAACATTGTTCTCCAGCCAGTCACCGAAACGACCGTATTTGATATGGTCGGGATACCAGTTTACTTTGTCGTTGCCGCCGATTAAGCCATCTTTTACCGCCGTGGTGCGGATATACCAGGTCTGCTTAACGTAATAGAGCAGCGGCGTCTCGCAGCGCCAGCAGAAGGGATAGGTATGGCGAATCTTCTCGCTACGGAAGAGCAGCCCCCTTGAGTTCAGGTCAGCTATAACCAGCGGGTCAGCCTCTTTCACAAACCGCCCGGCAAAGGAATAGCTCCCGGTCATGTTTCCCTGCAAGTCAACCGGTTGCACGAAGTCAATGCCCTGCTCCATGCCGGCTTCAAAGTCAACCTCGCCAAAGGCAGGCGCCATATGAACGATACCGGTGCCATCCTCCAGCGAGACAAAGTCAGTCGCAATGACCCGATAGGTCAGGTCCGGCTTCGGTGGCTGCAACTCCAGCTCGGAGCTGCCCGTCGTCTTGAAACGCATTCTTTCGGTATCAAATTCATGGGGGTTATACAGCGGCTCATACTCAATACCAACTAAATCTTTGCCATCTGCCCTTGCCACCACCGGATAGTCAGCCAGTCCCACCGCAGTCAGCAGGACATCAGCCATAATTAAATATTCATCGGCTAATTCTACCACCGAGTACTCGGCATCATCGGCCACCGCCAGGGCGGTATTGCCCGGCAGTGTCCACGGCGTTGTCGTCCAGGCCACGAAATAGGCCGGCTTCTTTGAGACGAGCTTTAATAATCTTTCTCTCAGCTCAGAGCCGACCAGAGATGAGGGGGCAAGTTTGAACTTTATGTAAACCGACGGGTCTTCGGTATCCTCCTCGTAGCCGAGAGCCACTTCATGGGAGCTGAGCGAAGTGCCACAGCGGGGGCAGTGGGCCGCCGTTTTATAGCCCTGATAAATGAGCCCTTTGGCCCACATCTGCTTTATCGCCCACCAGCCGGTCTCAATGTAATCATTCTGCATGGTGATATAGGGGTGCTCCAGGTCACACCAGTAGGCGATGCGCTCGGTCAGCGTCTCCCATTCTTTGAGATAGCGAAAGACACTCTCCCGGCAGCGGGCGTTAAACTCGGCAATCCCGTACTCTTCAATCTGAGTCTTAGAAGAAAAGCCGAGCTCTTTTTCTACTTCCAGCTCCACCGGCAAACCATGGGTATCCCAGCCGGCAATACGCGGGGTATAGTAGCCCTTCATTGCCTTATAGCGGGGGATAATATCCTTGAAGATACGGGATAGAACGTGATGGATGCCGGGGCTGCCATTGGCGGTGGGGGGACCTTCAAAGAGCACAAAGCGTTTGCCGTCCTGGCGGGCCGCCACACTGCGCTCAAATATATTTCTCTCCCGCCAAAACTCCAGTATTTTCTCTTCCAATTGGGGGAGGTTAACCCTGCTCCCCACCGGAGAAAACATGATGTAAACCTCTTCTGTAATAAACTTTTAGTCCCGGGACCACCGCTAAAGGCCTAATGCTCTCGGGACGAGATAACCACCCGCCGGGCTTCACCGGTACCGATACTCTCCGTGGTAACCTCGGGGTAGTCCGCCAAAGTGAGGTGAATAATACGCCTCTCATAAGCCGGCATCGGTCTCAGGGTAAAGGGCGCCTTTCTGGTCTTTACCTGCTCGGCAATACGCTCCGCCAGAGCCTGCAGGGATTGATCCCGGCGCTGGCGATACTCCTCAACATCAATCGTTATCGGCAGCCAGCTCTTGGTCTGATTAGCCACAATAAGCCGGACAATATACTGCAGACAGGCCAGCGTCTGCCCGCGACGCCCGATTAAAATACCCAGGTCGTCACCTTTTATGTCAAAGACAATGGGTGCCATAGCTTCATCGCCCCCCTCAGCCAGGGGTGACGGCTGGGGTACTACCGAAGCCTCCATCTCTAAATGGGCCAGAATCGTCTCCACCACGCTCCGGGCGGTGTCCAGAATGCCCTTGTCTTCCGCTTTCAACAGGCTCACCCTGACGGTAGCTTCCTCAGCACCCAGGCCTAAGAGCCCCGATTTACCTTCCTTTACGATGTTGATCTTTACCTCTTCCCGACTGACGCCTAATTGCTCTAAGGCGAGCTGAATAGCCTCCTCCACGTTCTTGGCGCTTACCTCCAGATTCTCCTCCATATTCTGATCCTTTCTCAGCTTCGGAGCGTGGCTCCACAATATCAGCTTCCGTGGCTACCTCCGGCAAAGCCGCCTTCTTCCGGCTGGGTCTCCTAATCTTAATCTCTGGCCTGGATATTACCAACCCTCCCCAGCCGGAGACAAAGTACTGCATAATAATTCTGATTACGCTTGAGGTTACCCAGAAGAGCGCCAGCCCGCTGGGGAAGGATAAACAGAGCACAAAGAACATCAGGGGCATCGTCCACAGCATCATCTGCCCCTGCGTCTTCTGCTTCGGGTCAGACGCCACCGGCATGGACATCTTCTGCTGTAACCACATCGTGGCCCCCACCATAACCGCCAGGTAGGTGTCCGGTATAGCCAGATTAAACCAGAGGAACTTCTCGGCCAGGGGCAGTGCTGAATAGACAACCGGCCAGGAATAGAGAAACTGAGACAGCCCCAGGAAATCCTCAGGAGTCCAGGCTAAAACCCGGATAATTGACTGGTAAAGGGCGATCCAGATGGGCATCTGGACTAGCATGGGCACCAGACAACCGGCCGGATTGACCCCTGACTCCTTATATACCCTCATCTGCTCCTGAGCCAGCTTTTGCTTGTCCTTGGCGTATTTTTTCTGAAGCTCAAGCAGTTTGGGTTGCAGGGACTGTAACGCCTGGGTGGAGTGAATCTGCTTCATGGTCAGGGGATACATCGCCAGGTTAACCACAATGGTCAGCGCCACAATAGCCAGCCCAAAGCTGCTCATCATATATTCGGTCAGCACAATGAGCATATTCATTACTGGCTGAAGCGCAACAATATCCCAAAGTTGCCCGATCAATTAAAACTACCTCACTTACTGCTTACTGGATACCGCCACAGGTCGATACCGGTTACGGCGTTCAAGGCATAGAGTAAACTGCCATGCTTATCAGTCTGGGCATGAACAAAGACAATCTCATCACTGGCAAAAAGGGGCGAGCGAATGAGCAGCGCCTCATCAGCCAGTTCCGCAATATTGGCCAGCAGCCTCTGCTTTTGACTGGTGGCATCAAGGCTGTACACCCTGCCCTCTTCAGTAGCCACGATAACCAGGTTTTCCACCCGAACCGGTGATGAGGAAATCGGGCTGCCCAGGTCAAATTCGGTTACTTTGGCCCCGGTCTCCGCATTGAGCACATAGACCTTACCATCAAGGCAGGGGGCATAGATTAAATTATTGAAAGCCACTACTTTGGTCCAGAACCACTTCTCCGCCGGGAACTGCCACTTCAGAGCGCCGGTAGCGGCATCCAGCGCATAGACATGCCGGTCCAGAGAGCCAAAATAAATAGTGTTATTATAGACCACCGGCGCCGCCACGATTGCCCCCTCAGTGGCAAACGGCTCCCAGTGTTTACTGCCATCGTCAGCATTCAGGGCATAAAGCTTCTTATCAAAGGAACCGACATACAGGGTATCGTCATCGATAGCCGGGGTTGACCAGATTTTACCCCCGGTGGGAAATCGCCATACCGTATCGCGAGTAGTAACATCCAGAGCATAAACTACCCCGTCAACCGAACCAAAATAGAGCTTACCCGAACCTGCCACCAGCCCCCCGATTACCGCCTCAAGTTCGCCCTCTTCGGGATAGAACTTCCTGGCTTCCCCGGTGCTGGCATTGACGGCGTAAACGATGCCATTATAGGCACCCACATAGACCGAATCTCCGGCTACAACCGGGGTGCCGTAGAGAACCACCGTTGACGAAACCGGGGTACAGCCAAAGCCACCCTCTGATTTTTCGGCTTCCAGGGGTGCCTCCCAGATGCGGCTGCCGTCGCTGGCGTTCAGGGCGATAACCTCCCCCTTCACCGACCCAAAAAATAGCCTGCCGTCAGTGACCTCTCCCCCCGCCCAACCCTTGGGCTGAGTACCGAGGGTGGTGCACCCCGAAGCAATCAGGCTCATCAAAACGAGCCCAACCAGCAGCAGCCATATTTTGGTCTTTACCGGTCTCTCAACTTGCATCTATTTCTCTCCGCTAATTTCAATCTCAGGGTACCGGGTCGTAACCACCACTGTGCAGGGGATGGCAACGAGCCAGCCGCCTGGCTCCCAAATATACCCCCTTAAAAAGGCCATACTTGGCAATGGCTTCATAGGTATACTGAGAGCAGGTCGGGGTAAAACGACAGGACGGTGGCGTAACCTGAGATATAGTCAATTGATAGAGTCTAATAAGCTTTAAGGCAA
The DNA here is from genome assembly GCA_964569555.1 of uncultured Dehalococcoidales bacterium. Taxonomy (GTDB): domain Bacteria; phylum Chloroflexota; class Dehalococcoidia; order Dehalococcoidales; family JAUYDJ01. The sequence goes on from CAZMTT010000033.1 coordinate 8,279, forward strand.
ACCTCTTCATATTCCCTATTTAATAGTCGCGCCTTAGACAATAAGTCCGCAACTGCTCCTTTAAGCTCAGCGTAGCCGGCAGCGGCCGCCGGGGGGCGAACAATAAACATGATATCCCAGCCGGGTAACAGGGGCATCAGCCGCATAATTTCACGCAGACGCCGCTTCACCCGATTCCTGATTACCGCCTTGCCAACCCGCTTACTAACCGAAAAGCCATATCGTGATAAGGCAAGCCCATTAGGCAAAGCCTTCATTACCAGCCAGCTGTTCGCCCATGAGCTGCCTTTGTCATAGACCAGTTCATACTGTTTCGGCTTGGTAAGATATCTTTCCCCCCTCATTAAAGCCTACCCCAACCAATTATCTAAAAAGGCACGGTACTATATCGTTAATTTCTCACGCCCCTTGAGTCGCCTCGCCTTTAAGACAGCTCGGCCACCCCGGGTCTTCATTCTGGCCCGAAAGCCATGCTCCCGCTTTCGGGGAACTCTCTTTGGTTGATAAGTCCTCTTCGGCACGATAACTCCCTAAATTATTTTTCAACGTTTTCAACGAAGGAAACAAATGATGAAACCACCACCAGAATTAATCGCTTACACCAACGGCGGCGGTCCTCTGGACATGAGCCGGCACGTAGGGCAGTAGCGCCAGGTAGCGCGCCCTCTTTATGGCCAGTGCCAGGGCATGCTGGTGTTTGGCACAGGTACCGATTTTACGGCGTGGCTCAATCTTGGCTCTATTTGATATATAGCGAATCAATTTAGACGGGGATTTGAAGTCTATCGTTTGACTCTTATCCGTACAGAAAGGGCAAACCTTACGCCTGGCTACATATTTCGGCCTAAATCTGGTCGGTCTCTTACGTTCCATTAACAATACATCTCCTACTTCTAGCTCTGCTCAAACGGAATATCCTCCGGCTCCAACTCTTCAGTTACCGCTTCCTCTGGCCTCTCCTCTGCCTTCTCCTCAGGAAGAGCGGCTAATGCCTGCCTATCTAAAAATACCACCCGGTTGGCGACTACCTCCGGGCGGGAATGCTTCTGTCCATCTTGATCTTCCCATACGCGGGTATGCAGTCTACCCTCAGCATAGACCAGTCTGCCTTTGGTCAGAAATTGATTGCACTGTTCGGCCAGTTTATTCCAGGCAACCACGCCGAACCACTCGGTCTCCTGCCGTCGCTCGCCTTCGGGAGTAGTGTAGACTCGATTAGTAGCCACCCGAAATGAGGTTACCGGATTCCCGTTGGGGGTAAAGCGCATTTCAGGCTCACTGCCCAGATTACCAATAATCATTACCTTGTTTAAGCTTGCCATTTCCCCAAAACTCCTTCTCCCCCGGTAGGTGGGGAATAAGCGTTCGGTTAATCCTCCAATTTTACCAGTAGATGCCGCAGCACTTCCTCCGAAATCTGCAGATTGGCTTCAAGCTCCTTAGTCAGTTCAGGCTTCATTTTGAACCGAGCTAATACATAATTACCCTCCGTAAAACGCTTTATAGAATAGGCTAGCTTTCTTTTGCCCCACGGCTCCACTTCAGAGACAGTACCGCCTTTGCCGGTAATAAACTGGGTTACATTATCAATGGCCGCCCCCATTTTCTCTTCCTCAACCTCGGGGCTGATAATAAATATCAGCTCATAGTCACGTAGTGGCTTATCTTTTGTCTTGGCTGCCGGCTTGGATTTACCTTTAGTTACCATCTGCTCCCCTAAAAATTATATCATCGTAGTATATCATACCACAAGCGTGCACACAACACATTATTCGCTCACTATCTCCCAGCTTGACACGTAATATTAGCTCTTGATAGACTTGAGTGAGCTAAGGGTTTAATGTCTGAAACCCTTAGCTAACCAGGCTGGCCCCGTGGTGTAGTGGACTAACATGCCACCCTGTCACGGTGGAGATCGTGGGTTCAAATCCCACCGGGGTCGCCATTTTTATTTAAGCTGATGGCCAGTATCATCGCAGTCTGCACCAGTAAGCAGAAGGGGACCACGAAGAAAGCCGTCGCCAGCGGTACCCTCAGGGAGAACTACGGGCTTATCGGCGATGCCCATGCCGACAGCGAAACCCACCGCCAGGTGAGCCTGCTGGCCCGGGAAAGCATCGCTAAGATGAGGGGGCTCGGTCTGGACGTCGGCCCGGGAGACTTTGCCGAAAACCTGACCACCGAGGGCATAGATATAGTCTCGCTACCGGTGGGCACCCGCCTCTCGGTAGGCAAAGAAATTATCTTAGAGACCAGCCAGCTGGGCAAAGAGTGCCACCACCGATGTGCCATTTATAACCTCACCGGGAGCTGCATTATGCCCGAAGAAGGGGTATTTGCCCGGGTGATTCGCGGCGGCCTGGTTAAGGCGGGAGACAGCATCAAGGTGAAGAAGGGTTAAGCCGGTGGAGAAAGAAGTAGAAAGTTTTCCCATAGTGCGGATTACGGAAGAAGGCAAAAGCCAGAGTGAAGACACCGTGGTCCGCGAATTCCCGCTCACCATCGTCCTCAACAACCAGGAATTAGTCACCCTGCTCTGCTCACCCCGAGACCTGGACTATTTAGCCATTGGCTTTCTGGCTTCGGAAGGGCTGATTAAGAGCCATGACGAAATCAAGCAAATAACCGTTAACGACCAGGTTGGGGCCGTGCACGTGGCCACCAGGAAGGGCTTTTCCGGTGAGCTTATGCTCAAACGCCTGATAACCTCGGGCTGTGGCCGGGGGACTTCTTTTTATAGCCCGACGGCCCAGCAAGAGCTGAAGATAGAGTCCAGTATCAGCCTGCCGGCGGCTAGAGTTTTCACGATGGTAAAAGAGTTCCAGCAGCGCTCCCAGGTCTTTCAGGCTACCGGCGGTGTCCATAGCGCCGCCCTGGCCGATAGCCAGAATATCATCCTCTTCAAAGAGGATATCGGCCGGCACAATGCCATCGATAAAATCTTCGGCGAGTGTATCCTGAAAGACATGCCCACCCGTGACCGCATCATAATCACCAGCGGTAGAATCTCTTCCGAGATACTGCTCAAGATAGCCAAGCGGGGGGTGCCCATCCTTATCTCTAAATCGGCCCCGACCAACCTGGGGGTGAAACTGGCCCATGATTTAGGGGTAACTTTAATCGGCTTTGTCCGCGGACAGAGGATGAATATTTACGCCAATGAGCAGAGAGTAGCCACTGATGAATAATAGAGCCGCCGAATTAGGCGATAAGATTCTAAAGCTGAAGAAAGAAAAGAACGCGGTTATCCTCGTCCACAACTATCAACTGGGTGAGCTTCAGGAAATCGCCGACTTCATCGGTGATTCGCTGGGCTTGAGCCAGAATGCCGCCCAGACCGATGCCAGGGTGATTGTATTCTGCGGCGTCCACTTCATGGCGGAGACGGCTTCCATCCTCTGCCCGGACAAGACCGTCCTGCTCCCCGATGTCGATGCCGGTTGCCCGATGGCGGATATGATTACCGCCGAACAGCTGAGGGAGAAAAAGAGAGAGCTCCCCGGGGTGCCGGTAGTCTGTTACGTTAACTCGTCGGCCGAGGTAAAAGCCGAATCGGACATCTGCTGCACCTCGGCTAACGCCATAAAAGTGGTGGCAAGTCTGGAGGCGAAAGAGATACTCTTTGTGCCCGACCAGTATTTAGGGCACTATGTCTCCACCAAGACCAGCCAGAAGATAATCCTCTGGCCCGGCTTCTGTCCCCCCCACGCCCGGATACAGCCGGAAGACATCATCCGGCTAAAACAGGCATACCCCCAAGCCAGGGTGATGGTTCACCCCGAATGCACGCCAGCGGTGATTGCCCTCGCCGACGAGGTCCTGAGCACCAGCGGGATGTGCCGGTTTGCCGGTGAGACCAAGGCTAAAGAGATAATCGTGGGCACCGAGGTGGGCATAATCTACCGGCTCAAGAAGGAAAACCCGGCCAAGCTATTCATCCCCATCTCCGAGCAGGTAATCTGCCCGCATATGAAGCTGATTAATCTGGAAAAGGTGCTCTGGTCCCTGGAAGAGATGTCCCCCGAAATCAAGGTCCCCGAGGCGACTCGCCTGCGGGCAAAGGCAGCCGTGGATAAGATGCTGGCCATCGGCAGGCAGGACTGAGCCGGCGGCAGGTTTGACAGTCCCTGAATCAGAATGTTAAAATTTAATAGTAGCCACATTGACTGATGCCATCGCACTGGTTTCAGAAAACATAATACTCAAAGGAGTTAATTCATGCGCGAAAAGGTAGAGGAAATTCTGGGTAAAATAAGACCCCTTTTGCAGGCAGACGGGGGAGATGTTGAGCTGGTAGATGTGGATGATGACGGGGTGGTCAAGGTAAGATTACAGGGTGCCTGCATGGGCTGCCCCATGTCAACCATAACCCTGCAGCAGGGTATCGCCCGCATCCTGAAAGAGCAAATACCCGAGGTTAAAGACGTAATCGCGGTCTAATTTGAGAGACAATGCCAATATACGAATATTTCTGCTTGGATTGTGAGCAAAAATTTGAGCTGCTCCGACCGATGAGTAAGGCCGAAGAGAGTGGGGTATGCCCGAAGTGTGGCCGTCCCGCACCCAGGGTGCCGTCTAAATTCTGCCGAAGCTCAGATGAGACCTCAACCGGCGCCAGCGCCTGCGGCACCTGCGCCACCGATAGCTGTAGCACCTGCTCTCTATAGGGTGGGTTAAAAGTGGACAAACCGAAGAGACAGCTTGCCTGCCATTCCTGCCAGGTCAGGGTGGAGTTCCCTCCCGGCGAGCCACCCTGTGAGGTACTGCGGGGCTGGTTCACAGTGAGCCAGTGGGAAGGCCCGGGGGCAGTTACCCACCACTACTTCTGCTCCTTCAGCTGCCTCAAGTCCTGGATAAGCACCCGGCTTCCCGAGGTCCCCGAGGTATTCCTGAAATCCTTTGGCGAGGAAGAAAGCCAGCAGAACCCGAAATAGCCCTTCTTGGCGCTATACTAAAGAGTTTCACCCAGGTGGGGATTAAGTCCCCACCTTTTATTAATGTAATTATTATCGCGGCTACCCGCCCCGCCTTTGCAATGCGGGCTGTTTTTGGCTACAATGCTACCAGATAGCGTCACCAGTAAGGAGAAATAACCGTGGCTGAACCAGGCAAGGTCAGTATGGAGAAGATTGTCTCCCTTAGTCAGCGGCGTGGTTTCATCTTTCCCAGCAGTGAAATTTACGGCGGTCTGCAGAGCTGCTGGGACTACGGTCCCCTGGGTGTGGAGCTGAAGCGGAACGTGAAGGATGCCTGGTGGCGGTCAGTGGTCCAGGGACGCGATGATATCGCCGGTCTGGATGCCAGTATCCTGATGCACCCCCAGACCTGGGCCGCCAGTGGCCACCTTAAGAGCTTTACCGACCCGCTGGTGGAGTGCAAGAACTGCCACCTGAGGTGGCGCTCCGATGACCTGAAGGACAAAAACTGCCCCACCTGCGGGGGCGAATTGACCGAGCCACGCCTCTTTAACCTGATGTTCAAGACCTTTATGGGCCCCCTTGAGGAAGAGGCCAATGTGGTCTACCTCCGCCCCGAGACTGCCCAGGGTATCTTCGTTAACTTCCAGAATGTGCTCAATACCACCCGAAAGAGATTGCCCTTCGGCATCGCCCAGATCGGCAAAGCCTTCCGCAATGAAATCACCACCGGCAACTTCATCTTCCGCAGCCGGGAGTTTGAGCAGATGGAGATTGAGT
>CAZMTT010000034.1:0-13722 GCA_964569555.1 uncultured Dehalococcoidales bacterium
GAGAAGGGGGAGAAGATGAGCAAGGTCAGGGGCAACGTGCTCAACCCGATTGATACCCTGGAGCAGTATGGCACCGATGCCCTGCGCTTCTCTCTATCCACCGGCACCTCGGCGGGGAACGATATCAAGCTGACCCGCTCTAGGCTGGAAGCGGGACGTAACTTTGCCAATAAGCTGTGGAATGCCACCCGCTTTATCGTCCGCAACCTGCCACCGCCGCAGGAATTCGAGTCATTAGCCGCCGGACCCGGCGCAGAGCGCCCGCGGGAAGACCGCTGGATTCTGAGCCGGCTCAGCCGCACTGTTACCAGCGTTACCACGCTGATGGCAGACTTCCAGTTTGGCGAAGCCTTAAGGCAAATTTATGAGTTTCTCTGGGGCGAGTTCTGCGACTGGTATATTGAGTTCGCCAAGATTCGTCTCCACCGTGCCGAGGAAGTATCACCCCTGCCGGTTCTGGTCCATGTTCTGGAGACCTCACTCCGGTTATTACACCCCTATATGCCCTTTGTCACCGAGGAGCTGTGGCAGAACCTGAAGAAGCGCCTGCCTCCATCCTGGCAGGCTAATGAATCTATCATGATATCAGCCTACCCGGTGGCTGATGAGACGGCGGTTGACCCCGGGGCGGAGGAGATTATGGGGGGTATAGTTGACATAATACACTCCATACGTAATGCCCGCGCCCAGTACAAAATAGCCAGCAACCGCTGGCTTGGAGCCGAAATCTATGCTGGCGAGCTTACCCCGGCAATCGCGGCTTACCAGGAGACCATCCAGACTCTGGCCAGGGCAAAACCGGCTACTTTCTTTGCTAAGAGGCTGGAAGGCCAGCCCGGCGAAGATGCCTTAGCCTTGATACTGAAGCAGGCGGATGTGGTCCTACCGATGGCTGGTATTGTTGACCTGGCTGCCGAGAAAAAGCGCTTACAGAAAGAGATAGAGCAGGTTCAGAATGAGGTGGCTCGGCTTCAAGCCCTGCTCGGGGACAAGACCTTTCTGGCTAAAGCGCCCGCGGCAGTCGTAGAAAAGGAACGCCAGAAACTCGATACCCTAATTGATAAGCTGGCCCGGCTGAAGCAGCAGCTGGCTAAGTAGGGGATACCGGCACCACCCACTACTGGCGTAATCTTTCCAGGGCTTTCTTGGTATCACTGGCTACTTTTGCCTTATCACACTGGTTTAGCCGGTATTTGAAGCGCCAGTAGGTAAATTCCTTTAACTCGGTCAGGCCGATGGACTTGCGCTGGGGATAGCCTTTCTCCTGCCGGAACTGCCGGAGCAGATTATCTCTGGTGGCTCCGTATATCCGCTGATAGACCTCGCTGGTCGTGTCCTGCTCGCCGGTATAACCCGAGGTCAGCTTCTCTTTACGCACCTCTTCCTGCACCGCCAGGGTTAAAGTCTCCTCAACTGTTACCCCGTAGAAGTAGTTGAGATACTGATGATATTTGCTGCTGCCGATAATCTCCTTTAATTTCTCGCGGGGTAATTCAAGCGGCGGCTTGCCGTGGAAAAGAAGGGTTATCTTGTCGTCGCTGGGCAGTAAGCCATCCACCGCTTCAGACAGGCGCTCGGCCAGAAGAAGCCAGTCAAAGGCTTCACCGGCAATAAGATAGCGGTAGACGCGCCCGTCAAGGACCTCCTCGTTCTTCGTCCACAGGCCGATAGCCTCAAGCAGGGCGATGTACCAGTGCGTGCCACTGGCGATAGCCTGCTTTAAGTGCCTTATCGCCTCATCGTTCTCGGTAGGTGAGCACTGCGAAAGTGTTAGCTCTTTATCCATTGAGTTGCGGCTCCCTGATTCAGCTGGCCGGTAATTTCTTTTAATGCTCCGGTATTGACGATATCTCTGGCCTGGCACCAGCCCCGCCGGGCCACCCCCACCCCGAAGCGCATGAATTTGAGGTGGTCGGTGGCGTGGGCATCGGTGTTAATCGCCAGCTTCACCCCCAGCTCCCGGGCGCGGTAGGCATGAATATCTTTCAAGTCCAGACGGCTGGGCATGGCGTTGATTTCCAGCATAGTATCGGTCCTGGCGGCGGCTGGAAAGATGGCTTCCATATCAACCGCCACCGGCTCCCGCTCGGCTAACAGACGGCAGGTCGGGTGGGCCAGAATATCGACATTGGGGTTTTCCATGGCGGCTATTATCCGGCCGGTCATCTGCTCCTGGCTTTCACTGAAACCAGAGTGCACGGCGGCGATAACGACGTCGAGTTCCTGAAGCAGCTCATCGGGTAAATCAAGGCTGCCATCGGCACGAATATCGACTTCAATACCGGAGAGCAGGCGAATACCGTCTAATTTTTCATTAAGTTGCTTGATCTCCCGCATTTGCTCTCTCACCCTCTCGATACTGAGCCCGTGGGCGATGCCGCGCCCGCCGGAGTGGTCGGTAATGCCCAGATACTGGTAACCGAGGGCTTTAGCCGCCAGGGCCATGGCTTCAATAGAATCGTGCCCATCGCTCCAGTCAGTATGCACGTGAAAGTCACCCCTGATATCACTGAGTTCAACCAGCCGGGGCAGGCTGCCCCGCTCGGCCCTTTCTATCTCCGCCCCGCCCTCCCTGATTTCGGGAGGGATAAGCGGCAGCCCCAGCCGCTGGTAGAAGGCGGCCTCGGTGGCGAACTTCTCAATTTGCCCGCTTTTCAGGCTGGTGATGCCGTATTCCGACAGGCTCAGTCCCTGCCGGCGTGCCCTTTCCCTGAGGTTGATATTATGTTGCTTGCTGCCGGTGAAGTACTGCAGCAGCGAGCCAAAGCAGTCATGCTCGACAATGCGCAGGTCAGTCTGCAATTCACCGGAAACGACCACGCTGGCTTTGGTCGTCCCGCTGACCAAAATCTCTTTCACCTGGGGCAGGGTGGTGAAGGCGTCTATCACCGGGCGGGCATCATCGGCGGTGCCCATAAGGTCAATATCGCCGATTGTCTCCCGGAAGCGGCGCAGGCTCCCGGCCGGAACCAGGTTCTTTACTTTGGTCTTTGCCTTGAGTCCGGCGACAATCTCCTCGACTATCGGCAGTGCCTCACCGAGCGGAATGCGCTGGTCTTTTCTTTTCAGGGCTTGAATCTGGTGCAAAATATTCTCGGCGGTCTTATCACCCAGGCGATGTAGCCCGGCTACCTTGCCGCCCAAAATCGCCGCCTCCAGCTCGTCCACTGACTTGACCCCCAGCTCGCTGGAGAGCGCCATGGCTGTCTTCGGCCCGATGCCGGGCACATCAAGCAGGGTGCTGATTCCTTCGGGGAACTCAGCCTTGAGCTTCTCATAAAACTCAAGCTTGCCGGTGCTTACCAGCTCGGTAATCTTGCTGGCGATTGCCTCCCCCACCCCCGGCACCTCCCTCAGCTTATCTTCTTTAGCCAGCTTCTCCAGCTCCACCGGCAGGTGCTCAATAGAACGCACCGCCCTCTGGTAAGCCCTTATCTTGAACGGGTTCTCCCCCTTAAGCTCCAGAAGGTCAGCAATATCCTGAAATATTTTGGCAATCTCACTGTTTTTCATGGGGCTTATCTTCCGCAGCAGTGCTTGTATTTCTTGCCCGAGCCGCAGGGGCAGGGGTCGTTGCGGCCTACCTTCTTGCCGCCGGCTTTTAGGCGTTTGCTTACCTTCCCACCACTGGCTGCTCCGGCGGCTGTCTGGGCGGCGGCCGGTGCCGGTTGGGTGGTGGCTAGAGCTGGCGAGGGGGTGGGCGGGGGGGCTTCCTGCCGTTTGATGCTGACGTGATATATGGTATGGGCCACGTCATGCTGGATGGTGTCCAGTAGCGTCTGAAACTGCCGGTAGCCCTGGCTTTTGTAGGCATCAACGGCACGCACCTGACGCAGAGTCTGCCAGCTTGCCTCCAGCCGCATCTGGTCCATCATCGTCAGGTGCTCCACCCACAGGCTGTCAATGACGCGCAGCATCACTACTCTCTCCAGCAGCCTCATGCTCTCGTCGCCGAATTCTTTCTCCCGCTGTTCGTATAGCTCTTCGGCGGCTTGGGTAAGCTTTTCCTCAATCTCTTTCGGTTTCAAGGGAGTCAGCGTGCCGGCATTAAGGGTGGGGGGCAGGGGGAAGATGGTGGCCACGTCGGCAATTAAGCCGGCCGCATTCAAGCCATCGCCATACTCATCACCGATACGGCTGGCGACTATGCCCTGTATCTCTTCTTTGACCATGGACAGGATGTTAGCCTTCAGGTCGGCGCCGCTCAGAATCTTGTGTCGCTCATTATAGATAAGCTCACGCTGCTTGTTGACCACATCGTCATACTCCACCAGGTGTTTGCGGATATCAAAATGGTAGCCTTCAACTTTGATCTGGGCGTTTTCAATAGCCCGGCTGATCAGTTTATTCTCAATGGGGCTGTCCTCATCCATGCCGGCCCATTCCATAAAGCCCTTAATGCGCTCGCCACCGAAACGGCGGACGACATCGTCTTCTAAGGAGACATAGAAACGGGAGCTTCCCGGGTCACCCTGGCGTCCGGCTCTGCCTCGGAGCTGGTTATCAATCCGCCGGGCTTCGTGGCGTTCGGTGCCCAGGATGTGAAGCCCACCCGATTCAACTACCTTGTTATGCTTTGCCTGCCATTCGGCTTCACCCTGTCCGTCAAGGCTACCGCCGAGAATAATGTCAACGCCCCGCCCGGCCATATTGGTGGCTACGGTTACTGCCCCCGGCTCACCGGCCCGGGCGATGATATTGGCTTCTTTTTCGTGCTGCTTGGCATTGAGCACCTCGTGCGGGATGCCTTTTTTCGTCAGCAGGTCACTCAGTGTTTCTGATTTCTCAATAGAGACGGTGCCGATTAGCACCGGGCGGCCTTCCTGGTGGAGCTGCTCGATTTCGCGTACCGCCGCCTTGAATTTGGTCTTTTCATCCTTGTAAATCTGGTCGGTAGCGTCCTCACGAACCATCGGTTTATGGGTGGGGATAGCCGTCACCTCTAGCTTGTATATCTTGTGAAACTCCTCCGCCTCGGTAAGAGCGGTGCCGGTCATGCCGGCCAGTTTCTGATACATACGGAAGTAATTCTGAATGGTAATGGTGGCGTAGGTCTTGCTTTCCTGCTGAATGGGCACGCCCTCTTTGGCTTCTATCGCCTGGTGCAAGCCCTCGGAGTAGCGCCGGCCATACATCAGCCGGCCGGTAAACTCGTCAACAATGATGACCTCCGCCTTCTCGCCGTCTCTTTTGACCATATATTGCTGGTCACGCTGGTAGAACTCCTTGGCGGTAAGGGCATTACGCAGGTGGTGTAATATCCGGGTATTCTGGGCATCAAAGAGGTCGGTTCCTTTCAGCACCCCTTCGCGCTTCAGCATTCTTTCCGCATTAACCCAGCCATTATCGGTCAGTTCCGCACTCCGTTCTTTCTCCTTAATCTCGTAGTCCGTTTCCGGCTTGAGCTGCCGGACCAGCTGGGCGAATAGCTGGTATAGCTGCCCCGCTTCTTCATCGGGGGCGCTGATAATTAACGGGGTGCGTGCCTCATCAATGAGCAGGTTATCGACTTCGTCAACGATGGCATAATTTAAGGGGCGCTGGACCTGCTGGGACAGGTCAACCACCATATTATCCCGGAGGTAGTCAAAGCCGAAATCGCTGCTGGTGCCGTAGATGATATCGGCCTGGTAGGCCTCTTTGCGGGATACGGGGCGGAAGTGGCACCAGCGGCTATCCCCCGAATCATAATCCGGGTCATAGAGCCGGGCGGGGGTGTGGTCATCCGGTGTCTGCTGGGGATAGATGCTGGCCACGCTAATGCCCAGCTGGTGATAAATAGGCCCCATCCAGTAGGGGTCGCGGCGGGCAAGATAGTCATTGACGGTAACCAGATGGCAGCCCTGACCGGTGAGAGAGTTGAGATAGAGGGGGAGGGTAGCCACCAGGGTCTTACCCTCGCCGGTTTTCATCTCGGCAATTTTGCCCTGATGCAGGATAACGCCTCCCATCAGCTGGACATCAAAGTGGCGCTGACCTATCGTCCTCTTGGCAGCTTCTCGAACAGCAGCAAAGGCTTCCGGTAAAAGCTCATCTAAAACTTCATCCTCTACTTGCCGGCACTCTTTATCTAGCTGCTCTACTCTATTCTGTAAGCGTTTACACTGGGCGTTCTCTTCTTCTCTTTCGAACTCCTGTTGTGCCTTGGCGAGCCGCTGCTTAGCCTCGTCTAGTTCCTGATGTGACTCTATTAGTCGCTGTTTGATTTCAGCAGTAGCTTTAGCTAGCCGAGCTTTAAATTCATCGGTCTTAGCTCGAAGTTCGGCATCGCTAAGTTGCTCAAATTCAGGCTCAAGCTCATTTATCCGATTTACGTCTGGTTGTAAGCGTTTTAGCTCTTGCTCGTTGGAGTCAACTAGACTACCCAGCCACTTGAACATAACTACCCCTTACCCCTACTCAAACATGGCTCCGATTGATAGTCCGGTATGGATACGATGGATGGCTTCGCCCAGCAGTGGCGCAATGGACAGGACGGTAATCTTGCCCAGCTTTTGGCTGTCTTTGATGGGCAGGCTGTCGGTAACCACCACCTCTTTCACCGGGCACTCCGCCATTCTCGGGATAGCTCGGCTGGAAAATACGGGGTGGGTGCAGCAGGCATAAACTTCTTTGGCTCCCCGGTCGAGCAGGGTAGTGACCGTGTTTGCCAGTGAGCCGGCGGTGTCAATTTCATCATCAACAGTCAGCGCCACCCGGCCGGAAACTTCACCAATCACGTTAAGGGTCTCGGTCTGGTCGTCATTGCCAATTCGCCGTTTTTCCATAATAGCTAGGGGGGCATTGAGCTTGGCGGCCAGGTCTCGGGCTCGCTTGGAGATACCAATATCGGTGGCTACCACCACCAGATTATCAAAATCCCTCTTGGCAAAGTAATCACCCAGAATATTGAGGGCAGTCAGTTCATCAACCGGTATGTTAAAGAAGCCCTGAATCTGGGCAGCGTGCAGGTCAACGGTCAGCAATCGGTTAGCTCCCGCCACCGTAAGCAGGTCAGCGACCAGTCGGGCGGTTATGGGCACGCGGGGCTGGTCTTTCTTGTCGGTGCGCCCGTAGGCGTAGTAGGGGACTACGGCGGTAATACGCCCGGCGGATGCCCTCTTCAGGGCGTCAATCATGATAAGCAGCTCAACCAGGTTCCGGTTAACCGGGGAGGAGAGGGGTTGAACCACAAAGGTGTCTCGCTGGCGCACATTCTCCAGAACACGGACAAAGATATTTTCGTTGCTGAATTCGGAGACCTCACACTCTCCCATGGGTATGCCCAGGTACTCGGCAACGGCTCGAGCCAGGGTGGGGTGGGCGGTACCGGTAAATACCTTCAGTTCGTCCATTTGACCTTTACCCCCTAATAGCTTTAACGCTGCATTGGCATATTCATTATACCACTATTGACTCTATGCCTCACCCCGGCAGTGGTTGCCTGAATACGGGAATAGCCGCTTTCGCCGGGCGGGGCCGCCGCCTTCAGCAGGGGATAGGGCAATCGGGCAGTCTCAGCAATCAATTCCGGGCACGGGACAGCGCTGGCATATCTGGCTGACCTCATCCCGCACTTTGCTCTGAACTTTGAGGTCACCAGTATGGGTGATTACCTCCACAATCAGGGAGGCAAGCCGCTTTATTTCCTCTCTGCCCAGGCCGCGGGTGGTTACCGCTGGTGTACCCAGCCGAATACCGCTGGTTACCATCGGTGGTTGGGGGTCAAAGGGGATGGCATTGCGGTTGACTACGATACCGGTGGCGCCCAGAGCCACCTCGGCCTGTCGCCCGGTAACCCCGGTCTCGGTCAGGTCAACCAGGAGCAGGTGGTTATCGGTGCCGCCGGATACAATGCGTAATCCCAGGCGCTGAATCTCGGTGGCCAGGGTTAGGGCATTGTCCAGAATGGCCCGCTGGTAGTCAACGAAGCCGGGTTGCAGGGCTTCATAGAAAGCCACCGCTTTGGCGGTTATGACATGCATTAGTGGCCCGCTCTGCATCTGGGGGAAAACGCCTGAATCTATGGCTGAAGCCAGCTCCTGACGGCATAAGATAAAGCCGCCCCGTGGGCCACGCAGGGTCTTGTGGGTGGTTGAGGTTACCACATCGGCATAGGGAACCGGGGTGGGGTGCAGACCGGCGGCAACGATGCCGGCGATATGCGCCATATCAACCATGAGCTTCGCCCCCACCTGGTCAGCAATATTGCGAAGGCGCTCAAAATCGATAATCCGGGGGTAAGCACTGGCGCCAGACACAATCAGTTTGGGTTTGTGCTCTTTGGCGAGCCTCTCTATTTCCGGGTAACCAAGCCTCTCGGTTTCTTTATTTACGCCGTAGGGAATGAAGTTATAGCACTTACCCGAGAAGCTCACTTTAGCCCCGTGGGTAAGGTGACCGCCGTGAGCCAGACTCATGCCCATTACCGTATCGCCATGCTCAAGCAAAGCAAAGTAGGTCGCCATATTCGCCTGCGCCCCGCTATGCGGCTGGACATTGGCATGCTCGGCATGAAACAGTTTTTTTGCCCGCTCAATAGCCAGGCTCTCGGCAATATCCATATTTTCACAGCCGCCATAATAGCGGCGTCCGGGGTAGCCTTCAGCATATTTGTTGGTCATAACCGAGCCTTCTGCCTCAAGCACCGCCCGGCTGGTATAGTTTTCCGAGGCAATAAGATTTAGCGTTTCCTTCTGCCGTTTGGCTTCTTGGGCAATCGCCTGAAAGATTTCGGGGTCAGTCTGACTTAAAGAGCTCATCTTGTTTCCTCCGTAAAAAAGTCTACAACGGTGCCCTGATGCTGTCAATAATTCTGGCCGAGGCGGTTTCAAATTGACTTAACATATTACCCCGTGCTATCATATTTTGAAGGTGGATTGGCTATTCTTCGCCTGGTAAAAGATGTCAGCGCTGAATGAACTTAATCAGGAAATAGCTGGTTGTCAGCGGTGCGATTTATATAAGTACCGAAACAGAGCTGTCCCCGGTGAAGGTGCTGAAGATGCGGAGATAATGTTTATCGGTGAGGCGCCGGGCTGGCATGAAGACCAACAGGGCCGCCCCTTCGTGGGACCAGCGGGACAATACCTGGACAGCCTGCTGGCGATGATTAATTTGAAGCGGGAGCAGGTTTACATCACCAATGTGGTCAAAAGCCGGCCTCCGGGAAACCGCGACCCGTTGCCCCAGGAAATTACCGCCTGCCGCCAGTGGTTGGACCGCCAGATTGAGGTAATTTGCCCCCGGTTGATTGTCACTCTGGGGCGGTATTCTATGGCGATGTTCTTTCCCGGCAAGAGCATCAGCAAGATTCACGGCACGGCGCAAAAGCGGGACAACATTATCTACTACGCCATGTATCACCCTGCGGCGGCGCTACATCAGCAGAGCCTGCGCCAGGTCATTGAAGCGGACATGCTCAAGATTCCGTCGCTTCTGGCTGAGGCGGAGGCTATCACTGAAGCCAAGCCAGAGCCAGAGCAGCTGAGCCTGTTCGATTAAGTATATTTGAGGTTAAGATTATGGCTAAGCCGAGACTAAAGATAATCCCCCTTGGTGGCGTAAGCGAAATCGGCAAGAATATGATGGCGATGGAATACGGCAATGACATCATCGTCATCGATGCCGGGCTGATGTTCCCTGAGGAGGAGATGCTGGGCATTGACCTGGTCATCCCCGATATCAGCTATTTGCTGGAGAACAGGGAGAGAGTAAGGGGAATAATTATTACCCATGGTCATGAAGACCATACCGGTGCCTTGCCCTATGTGTTGCCCCAGCTTAATGTGCCCGTTTATGCCACTAAACTGACTCAGGGGCTTATTTCGGTCAAGCTCAAAGAGCGCCGGAAGCTGGCTGAGGCTAAACTCAAGGTAATACCCTTCGGGGGAACCGTCACCCTGGGGAAATTCAGGGTCGAGTTCTTCCCGGTTTGCCACAGCATTCCGGATGCGGTGGGGCTGATTATATCAACGCCGGTGGGCACTATAGTCCATAGCGGTGATTTTAAGGTTGACTATACCCCGGTTAGTGGCAAGCCCACCGAACTGTCCCGGCTGGCCCAACTGGGGGCACAGGGAGTCCTGCTCCTTCTCTCTGATTCCACCTATGCCGAGCTCCCCGGCTACACTCCCTCCGAGAAGGTAGTTGGTGAGACGCTGGACCATATTATGGCGGATGCGCCGGGGAGGGTGATTGTGGCCACCTTCTCATCGCTGATTTCCCGCGTTCAGCAGATTATTGATGCCGCGGCTAAACACGGGCGGCAGGTTTGTGTGGTCGGGCGCAGCATGAACGATACGGTGCAAATGGCGCTGGAACTGGGTTATCTCAATGCACCGCCTAACATACTGACCCGGGTTGAGGAAATTCGCCGTCTGCCGCGCGAAAAGATTGTTTTTATTGCTACCGGGAGTCAGGGGGAACCCACCTCGGCTCTGGTGCGCATAGCTAACCGGGACCACCGCCATGTTCACATACTGCGCGGGGATACCGTTGTCTTTTCGGCATCACCTATCCCGGGCAACGAAGCCCTGATTAACCGGACCGTGGACGCCCTTTTCAAGCAGGGGGCTCAGGTATTATACAGCCGGGTGTCAGCGGTCCATGTCCACGGGCATGCCAGCCAGGAAGAGCTGAAGCTATTAATCAACCTGGTCAAGCCCAAGTTCTTTATGCCGATTCACGGTGAATACCGCCACCTGACCATTCACTCTCAGCTGGCGCAATCGGTGGGTATCCCCAAGCAAAACATATTCGTAATGGAGGATGGTGATATCCTTGAGCTCAGCCCGCTGTCGGCTAAGAAGGTGGGCAAGGTTACCGCCGGCAACGTATATGTTGATGGCCTGAGTGTGGGTGATGTCGGCACGGTAGTGCTGCGTGACCGGCGGATGCTGTCCCGGGACGGCATTGTAATGGTGATTATCGCGGTAAACCGGCAAAACGGCAAGCTGGTCGGGCGTCCCGACATTGTCTCCCGGGGTTTTGTCGATATGAGAGAAGCCAAGGATATGATTGAGGAGAGTCGTAATTTAGTCGCCCGCACCCTTGACCACAGGCGGGACCGTCCCGCTGACTGGGGCTTCATCAGCGCCAAGGTCAGGGATGTGCTCAACAAGTTTTATTACGACCAGACCAAACGCCGCCCCATGGTTCTGCCCTTTATGGTAAAGGTTTAATCTTGAGAGGCTAGCATGGCTAAGAAGAAAGCCTATCATAAGGATAAAAAAGAGAAAGCGTTGCGAAAGCCCGCCCGGAAAAGGTCCGGGGTAAGCCAGCTTTTTCATTTTCTTCTTTTGCCATCGGTGTGGCGGTTGCTGCTGTTTGCCCTGGTGGTGGGCATACTTGCCTGGCAGTGGTCAGCGATTACGGCCTGGGCGAGCAGCGCTGCCGACAATATCTGGGCACAGCTTGGCTTGGGGCTGTTCCTGCTGGTCCTGGCGGTTGGTGTCCTGCTCGGCGTGTTATTCAAGCAGGGATTACTGCCGCTTATCTTCCGCTGGAACCGATGGCTGGGTAGAGTTGCCTTCGGTCTGGCGCTCTGGGGGGTATTAGCCCTCTTTGACGTGGGGGGACGCTTCGGTCGGGACATTATCGGCTTCCCCGCTTCAGACTGGGTCGGCGTTTTGCGCATACTGGGCCTGGTCCTGGTCGGCGTCATCCTGCTGGCTCCCGGGGCTAGCTTCCGCTTAATGGGTAAATTTATCGCCTGGTTAGGTAGACAATTCCACCGAAAGCCGGCTCCGATGCCCCCGGTGGAGGCCAAGCCAGCCCCGCCCCCGGTTACGCCACCTCCTGTCCCCAGACCAGCGGAGGTAAAGCCGGCAGCCGAAGAGATTATTCCGGCCGCGCCACCAGTCCAGACGCAACCGACATTGAGAGAGGTGGCGCAGGAGGTATGGAAGAAATACGGCGAGTCACAGGCGCTGGTCACCGTCGATGGCTGGAAGCTGCCGCCGATTGATATTCTGGACCGCTCTCCCGAGATTGAGTTCAGCGAAGCCGACAATTTACAGAGAGCCGGGCTGATTGAAGACGCCCTGGGCAGCTACGGGGTTGAGGCCAAGGTGGTGCAGATAAATGCCGGACCAACGGTCACCCAGTTTGGCGTGGAGCCGGGCTGGGACCGGAAGATGAAAGAGGTCAAGGAAAGGGATAGGGACGGCACGGTCAGGGTAAGGCAGGAGGAGGTTTCCAAGACCAGAGTCAAGGTGGAAAAGATTACCTCGCTGTCCAACGACCTGGCGCTGGCGCTGGCCGCCCCCAGCATCCGGATTGAAGCCCCGGTGCCCGGTAAGTCAATAGTCGGCATTGAAGTACCCAATACCATTTCCAGCTCGGTCAGCCTGCGCGGCGTAATTGAGAGCAGCGCTTTCCAGAGAACAGAAGCCAAGTCCAAGCTGACCATCGCCCTGGGTAAAGGGGCGGGGGGTGAGTCAATCGCCGCCGACCTGGATAAAATGCCCCATTTGCTTATCGCCGGCGCTACCGGAAGCGGCAAAACGGTCTGTCTCAACTCCGTTATCTGTTGCCTGCTGGTGCACAATGCCCCCTGTGATGTCAGGCTCATTATGATTGACCCCAAGCGGGTGGAGCTGACCCAGTTTAACAGCATACCCCACCTGGCGGTGCCGGTGATTGTGCACACTGACAAGGCGCTGAGCGCGCTGCGCTGGCTGAATCAGGAGATGGACAAGCGCTATCAGGTGCTGGCTACCGCCAGTGCCCGCAACATTGATGATTATAACCGTAACCGGCAGGGGACCGAGAAGTTGCCCTATCTGGTGCTGGTTATCGATGAACTGGCTGACCTGATGATGGCTGGCTTTGACGAGGTGGAGCATATCCTGTGCCGCTTAGCCCAGCTGGCCCGTGCCACCGGCATCCACCTTGTCGTCGCCACCCAGCGCCCCTCGGTGGATGTGGTTACCGGCTTAATCAAGGCTAATTTCCCCACCCGCATCAGCTTTGCCGTTACCTCGCAGGTGGACTCGCGCACTATCCTTGATATTGGCGGTGCCGAGAAGCTTCTGGGCAGAGGGGACATGCTCTATATGCCCACCGAAGCCGCCAAACCGAAGCGCCTGCAGGGGTGCTACGTCTCAGATACCGAGATAGAGAGGCTGGTCTATTTCTGGGGCAGCCAGCGCAAAGAGGAAGCGGCCCAGCTCAGGATTGAGGAGTTCCCGGCGGTAGTTACCCGGTCCAGGGAGTATCCGCCCGACCCGCTCATGGACGCCGCCCGCCAGCTGGCCAGCGAGCACAAGCGTATTTCTACCTCTTTTCTACAGCGCCGCCTGCGTATCGGCTATCCCCGCGCCGCCCGCATTATGGAACAGCTTGAGGAAGAGATGGGGGAGGGGGAAGAGCAGTAATTCACCCCCTTATTTGGGGGTTCCCACCCATTTAGGTGTCCGGCTCAGGTATTCCCGGTAGGCATCACCGTACTGTTCACAGCAGCCCCGTTCCTCAGCAGTAATGCTTTTCACCCACATGATTATGGCTGCCGTTGCCAGCAGCAGGAAAAGCCACGAGGCAGTGGCGATACCCACACCGATAAAGGTTAGCGAACTGAAGAGGGTCATCGGGTGTCTTGAGTAACGGTACAGCCCGTTGGTAAAGGGCTGGCCGAGGGGGGTGGTGGCAATATTTACGATAGCCACTATAAACGGAACCAGGCCCAGCAGGTAGATAGATAGCCCGGCGTAAAACCATACCGTCCCCAGCTTCAACGGCAGA
>CAZMTT010000035.1:0-12894 GCA_964569555.1 uncultured Dehalococcoidales bacterium
CAGCATCTCCTCGGAGATGGGCGCCAGCCGTGCCTCGGTGTAGCGCATCGCCGCCGGCGGGTCGTTGTCCATACTGCCGAAGTTGCCCTGTCCGTCAATTAAGACATAGCGCATGGAGAAGTCCTGCGCCATACGCACCATGGTGTCGTATACCGAGGCGTCACCATGGGGGTGGTATTTACCCAGTACCTCACCGACGACACGGGCGCTCTTTTTGTGCGGGCTGGTGTGAACCAGCCCCAGCTCGCGCATGGCGTATAGAATGCGCCGGTGCACCGGCTTGAGCCCATCGCGCACATCGGGCAGTGCCCGGGAGACGATGACACTCATGGCATAGTCAAGGTAGGAGCTTTTCATCTCCTCTTCGATATTAACCGGTCTGGTATTACTGGTATTACCGGAAACCATTAACTAGACCTCCTCTTCTTCCGGTTTCTCCTCTTCCTCGTCAGCCTCCAGAGGCTCCTTGAACTTTATCTCCAGCCCCTCCTCGTCGACATCAATGATGGTATAGCCCGGTTCCTCCGTGGCTGATTCTTCATATTCCAGTTCCCGCTTGATTATCATATCGCCCACTGAAATCCGTGGCTCCTCAAACCCCCGCGGCGGGAAGGAGAGGTGCCCGGCCTGGGACGGGTCCTGATAAGTCTCCCGGATAATGACCACCACCGCGCTTTCGGTGGCGCGGACGACGGCGGCGGCATACTGGTTACCGCCGTCCATTAGTTTAATCAGGCGCTGGGCATAGCGTGGCTCCACCTCGCCGAGGTACTCACCACGGCCATTTTCCACCTTCAGGCTGCCCCCGTCTCTCTTGAGATATACCTTGTCGCCGGCTACCATCTTGGCCAGTACCTCGGGGGGAGCCGGCTGGCGCAGGTTGACCATCCCCGCCTTGCCCACCTCCTCAATAAAAGAATGTGGCTCGGCGGTGCGGGAGTCAGCCTCAGTGCCGGCCATTTCTTCGGCCAGGTGGGACAGGCGCTCCAGGTTCTTCTTGGCGATCATGTTGTAGGGGTCAAGCTCAACCGCCCGCTGGTAGGCTTTCCTGGCGTGGGCATATTCCCCCAGCTCCATATGGGCGCGGCCCAGGCGGTTATAGGCGGCGGCATCATTGGGGAAGTTGTCGATAATGCTCATATTGGCCACCACCGCCTCCCGCCACCGCCCCTGCATCGCCAGGGCGACGGCGTGCTTGCTGGACTGCCGTTTCAGCCTTACCTCTTCCTCTTCGTGGTAGGTCATCTAGCCTCCTGGACTTCAGCCTCACCAGCCATCATTTTAATGTATCCAAACCAGCCCCAAAAGTCAAAGAAAAACTGTCCGCTTTTCTCCGCCTTTTTGCGGGCAGGAGAAGAGAATAAAAAAGAGGGGCTTCACCCCTCTTAATCTGGCTAATCAAGGCTTTTTCAAGCTAATCAGTAGCCACCGGTATGAACAGGGAGCCATCAACCGGGTAGATGAGCTCCAGAAAAACGGTCTGCTTTTTCTTGTCCTCGCCGCTGTTGCTGAAGGTGAGGGTATACGTATTCCCCTGGGACTGGGTGGCGACAAAAGAAAAGCGTGCCGAGTTGATTCCCTCCGGGGTGAGGGCGCCATGCTCGCGGGCGCTGTAAATCGGCGAATTGCCGCTTATCTCAAAGTCGGTGATGCCGCCGTCCTCAATGTAGAAGTAGCCGTCAACCTTGTCCTGCTCGGCTAATCTGAGCAGTATTTCTATCTTCTGGTCGGCGGCAACCTGAAGCTCTATCTGGTTCACCGCCCACTTTGACTCCAGTGTCGCCGACCGGGCTACCTTCGGCTCCTTCGCCGACGGCTGGGTCAAATCCCCGCCCAGCCCCCCCAGCTGCTCACACCCCAGGAGCAACACCAGGGGCAGCACTATCATCCCCATCACCACCGCCAGCAAAACCCGCTTTATCATCTTGGCTCTCACTCAGCTTTTACTTAGCTTTTACGTAGCTCTCGCTTAACCCATAATCTACCCAACCCTGCCCCAAAAGTCAAAGGGGGAGAAAAAAAGAGGGGCTTCGCCCCTCTTAAACTGCCCCCTAATTTTTCTCTAACCAATCAAGCGGTGATATAATCTAACAAAGGCTTTTAGGGGGTAGTTATGGCAGGGGAATCTAATATAAGGGAATGGTTGAGGAAGGTTAAGCGGGATACGTGGCTTCAAGCGAGGGTAACGAACTCAATGGGTGAGGACTGGCAAAGATTCAATGGGCTTATGGTCAAACTTACCAAGGTTAAATTGACCGGTAGCGAAGATGAAGAATTGCAGGGCTTATTAGCTAAATTGAAAGCCAAGAATCTGGACGACCCCAATATACAGAGATTAAAGATTTAGCAATAACGGAGACTGTAAGGGGGTGTAGTTATGGCAGAAGAATTTAAGGTTGGAGGCCGTGTAGTATATAGGGACAAATTTAAAAATTTGAGTTTGCCCGGAACAGTTGTTAAGCCTGAAGACGAAGAGGGTAAAGTAACTGTTAAAATGGATTCTGGTGGCATCCGTCGTTGTGCTACTCGCTTTTTAGAGAGACTACCCCAAGAATGGACTAAAGAGAGGATTAATAAGGTTTTAGAGGATAAACAAAAGCAGTCGAAAGTTCGAAAATCATTATCTAGAGCTGAGTGGAAAAGGCTTGGTGAGCTGTGGACAGGAAAAGCGGAAAATAAACTAACCGATAAGGAACGAGCTGAATTCAAGGCGTTGATAGAGAAGCTAAAAGCCAAGAACTTAGACGACCCCAATATACAGGCATTAAAGATTTAACACTAAAAAAGGAAACCACTATGGGGTTCTTCAAAAAGAAGCTGAAGCCAGAAGAAGTATTGAATGAAGCTGAGCGTATTCTCAAAGAACCCAAAGAAAAGCGCTCTAAACAGGGAATACCCAGATGCCCCAGATGTTATAGCACGAAAGTAAATAAGATAATTGAGTGGAAAGAAAGCGCAAGCGAGTATTCAACCTTTGAAAAATGGCGTAGTCAAGACCTCAAATCATGTCACTGTCGGAATTGCGACTACGAGTTTTATGCATAAATCAGCCTCAAGTCACGCCTGTTGACGCGCACTACCCCACCGATTTTAGTATTTCCTCCAGCACCCTTCTCCACTCCCCGCCCAAGCGTTTGGGGTGGAGGCGGAGCTGGGTGGGAGAAAGAGTGATGCCCTCTTTTAAGGGGGAGCCCAGTTTCTCCAGATAGGGCTCAAGCTGTTCTCTATCAAAGCGCATCCCCTGAAGGCGGCGGAGCACGATTTGCCTGTCTTCGCGGGTTATGGACTCAATGCCCGCCCCGCTCGCCAGCAGCTTAATCCTGACCGCATAGAGCAGGTTCTCCACCTCGGGGGGCGGGGCGCCGAAGCGGTCGGCAAACTCTGAAGCCACCTCGTCTATCTGGTTGATATCCTCCAGCTTGCTCAGCCGGCGGTAGAGGCTGAGGCGGGTATTTAAATCAGCGACATATTCATCAGGAATGAAGGCGGGCAGGGGCAAGTCCACGCTGGGGGGTGGCGGGCGGCGTTCTTTTAATTTGGGAATACCGGCCCGCTTTGCCTTTAATTCGTCAACCGCCTCGGCGAGCAGCTGGCAGTAGAGGCTGAAGCCGACGGCATTGATAAACCCGCTCTGCCTCACCCCGAGCAGGTTGCCGGCGCCCCTGATTTCCAGGTCCTTCATGGCGATGCCGAAGCCGGAGCCGAGCTCGGTGGCGGCAAAGATGGTCTTCAGCCGCTTCCGGGCGGTGGGGGTGAGGCGCTTCTCCCGCTCGTAGAGGAAGTAGGCATAGGCCAGGTTAGCCCCCCGCCCCACTCTGCCCCTTAGCTGGTAGAGCTCGGTCAGGCCGAACTTATCTGCCTGGTTGACGATGAGGGTGTTGACATTAGGCATGTCCAGCCCGGACTGGATGATGGTGGTGCAGACCAGGACATCGCTCCGGCCCTGGCTGAAGTCAGCCATCACCCGCTCTAATTCGGTCTCGGGCATCTGGCCGTGGGCGATGGCGATTCTCGCCTCGGGCACCAGTTGTGCTAACTTATTGGCCATCAGGGCGATGCTCTGCACCCGGTTGTGGACGAAGAAGACCTGCCCGTTCCTTTCCATCTCTCTCAGGATGGCTTCCCGGATGAGCCTCTCGTTGTACTGGGAGACATAGGTCCTGATGGGTAATCTTTCTTCGGGGGGCGTCTCCATGGTGCTCATATCCCTCACCCCGACCAGGGACATATGCAAAGTGCGGGGGATGGGGGTGGCGCTCAGTGTGAGCACGTCCACTTCCTGCCGCAGCCGCTTGAAGTGCTCCTTGTGGTTGACACCGAAGCGCTGCTCCTCGTCAATGATTAAAAGCCCTAAATCTTTGAAGACGATATCTTTCTGGAGCAGGCGGTGGGTGCCGATGCAGATGTCCACCTTGCCGTTGGCCAAATCTTTTATTATCACCGATTGCTCTTTTGGTGATTTAAAGCGGCTCAGGACCTCGGTTCGGAGCGGGAAGGCGTCCAAACGCTGCTCGAAGGTGGCGTAGTGCTGCTCGGCGAGCACCGTGGTCGGCACCAGCACCGCCACCTGCTTACCGCCCGTCACCGCCTTGAAGGCGGCACGGACGGCTACCTCGGTCTTGCCGTAGCCGACATCCCCGCAGACCAATCTGTCCATCGGCTTGGTCTGGCTCATGTCTTTCTTTACCTGTGCCATCGCCTCCAGCTGGTCGGGGGTCTCCACATAGGGAAACGAAGCCTCCATCTCCTCCTGCCAGGCGGTATCTGAAGCGAAGGCGAAGCCGGGGGCGACCTCCCGGGTGGCGTAAAGGGCGAGTAGCTCCCGGGCGATATTGATGACCGATTCTCTGGTCCGCTGCTTGGTCTTGTGCCACTCGGCGCTGCCCAGCCGGCTCAGCACCGGCACTCTATCCCCGGCGCCGACATAGCGGCTGACGCGGTCTATCTGGTCGGTGGGGACATAGAGGCGGTCGCCGGCGGCATACTCCAGGGCAAGATACTCCCGTTCGATGTTATCCGTCTTCTTGGTGGTGACACCGGCAAAACGGGCGATGCCGTACTCCACGTGGACCACATATTCCCCCGGGTTTATCTCGGCGAGGAGCTGGTGGTGGGGCACCGGGTGCCTTTTAACCAGCCGGCGCGCCTTGATAAAGCCGAAGAGCTCGGCATCGGTCAAGAGATAAGTGTTATCCATTACCCAGCCCTCGGCCAGCGAGCCCTGAAGCAGGGTCAGCGAGCCGGGCGGGGGCAGCTCTTTGATTTCGGTGAGGGCGGGGGCGATAATATTTTCTTCATAGAGCAGCTCGGACAGGCGGCTGGCCCGGTGGCTGGAGAGGATGAGCCGGCCTTTCTGGGCAAGCATCTCTTTTGCCTTGTGGAGGAAGACGCCCAGCTGACCGGCGTAGCCGGGGGCGGGGCTAAAGCCCAGCTGGTAAATTTTCCCCTCGCCCAGCCCCCAGGCGCTGAGGGTAAGACAGCGCCGTCCGGTTAGTTTGGCCTCTAATTCTTCCCAGTTGAAGTAGGGGCGGGGGAAGTGGCGCGGTAGCTCGCCGTCTTTTATTTTCTCCACCCTTAGCTCATCGGCTTCGCTGTCCAGTTCGGCAATGGCCGGTTTAATATCTTCCGGCTCGTCAATGATGAGTATGGCGTTATCGGGCAGATAGTCAAGCAGGCTGTCCCGGTTAAACAGCGGGGCGTAGAAGCCGATATTCTCCGGCCGCTGTCTATGGCGCAGGCGGGCGATTTCCTCCTGAAATTGCTCTTTTACTTCATCACGGCAGCCGCTCAGGTCAAGGCTATTTAATTTTGTTTCGGTTAAAGTCTGGCTTAAGAGCTCGGTGGCGGGGCCGACGATTATCTCGGAAATGCTATCCTGGGAGCGCTGGCGGGCCGGGTCAAAGAGACGGAGGCTGTCAACGGTGTTGCCGAAAAACTCAAGCCGGGCGGGCAGCTCTGATGTGGGGGGATAGACGTCAATGATGCCCCCGCGCTGGCTCATTGTCCCCGGCACCTCCACCAGGCTCTCTCTCCGGTAGCCGATTGCCTCCCACTGGCAGAGTAACTCAAGGGGCTCAATCTCCATACCCGGCTTTATGGTGTGAAACGATGAAGCGAAATCACTATGCGGGGCTACCTTCTGCATCAGGGCAGCCGCCGAAGTAATCATAACCGGGGCGTCTTTATTCAGCAGCGCCGAGAGCGCCTGGATTCGGGCCAGCTCGGTGGAGGTATCGGCGGCGACGCGCTGGTAGGGCAGGCTATCCGGCTCGGGGAAGCGCCTTATCTCCGCCGACGCCAGCCAGATTGAGAGCTGTTCCTGGAGCTGCTGGCTGTTTTCCGGCGCGGCGGTAACCACCAGCACCGGTCTCTTCAGGTGATGATACAGCGCCGCCAGAAAGTAGGGCTTGGCGGCATCAAGCACCGCGGCACTGGTATTGCCATTTTGCGCCTCCAGCTCGGCCAGAAGCTGGCGGTAGGCGGGCACTTCTTTAATCAGTTTCAGCAGTTCAGTTAAGTCTAAGTCCATTTTGGTCCCCAAACGCCGCTAGGGCTAGCCGAACCGGCCTAGCCCTCCAGAAATAGATTTTAGCACAGCCCCGCCAGCCCAACAAACCCGGCGCTCATTGTCCAAATTAGCCCAGCTTGCTATAATGGGGGAAATTCATCCGGGTTTATGTCAATGAAAAAGGCTAGTGATAACCAAAAATTATTGCCCTATCAACGTATTGTGGCCAAGTTCGGCACCAGCCTGCTTACCGGCGGCAGCGACAGCCTGAACCGGGAGATAATGTCGGCTCTGGTGGAGCAGGTGGCCGAGCTTCACCGGCAGGGGCGGGAGCTTATTGTGGTATCCTCGGGGGCGATTGCCTCCGGCCAGCACAAGCTGGGGCTGACCACCAAGGTCAAGGGTATCCCGCTGAAGCAGGTCTTCTTCTCGGTGGGGCAGGGCCGCCTGATGTATGTCTGGGAACAGCTTTTCGGGCAGCACGATATCACCGTGGCGCAGGCACTGCTCAGCAAGGCTGACCTTGCCGACCGGTCGGGCTATCTCAACGCCCGCAGCACCCTGCTGGCCCTGCTCGAGCTGGGGGTGGTCTGCATTGTCAACGAGAACGATGTGGTGGCGGTGGACGAGATTCAGGAAGCCAAGTTCGGCGATAATGATAATCTCTCCGCCATGGTGGCCAATCTGGTTGATGCCGACCTTTTGCTGCTCCTGACCGATACCGCCGGGCTGTATACCGCTGACCCGCGCGCCGACCCCGATGCCAGCCTTATCTCGCAGGTGGCCAAGATAGATGCCCGCATTGAGAAGCTGGCGGCGGCTAGCCCCGGATATCTGGGCACCGGTGGCATGGTGACCAAGATAGAGGCGGCCAAGCTGGCGACTGCCTCCGGGGTAAGCGTGGTTATCGCTGACGGCCGTGAGCCGGAGGCAATTTTGCGTCTGGCTAAAGGCGAGGCGGTGGGCACCCGCTTTGTGCCGGCGACCTCCAAGCTGGAGAGCCGCCAGCGCTGGATGCTCAGCGGTCTGACTACCCGGGGCGGGCTGGTGGTGGATGAGGGGGCCGCTTTAGCCTTGAAAAAGCAGAGCCGCAGCCTGTTACCCGCCGGTATCAGGGAAATTAAGGGCAAGTTCCGGCGGGGCGATATCGTCAATATCTATGACCCTCAGGGAGTCCGCCTTGGCTGCGGCATCAGCAACTATAGCGCCGGCGATATTGAGGCGATTAAAGGGGCGCACTCCAAAGATATCGTCAGCCGCCTCGGCTACGACTACGGCTCAGAAGTAGTCCACCGCAACAATCTGGTGGTGCTGTAGGCGGCAGGGTATTCTGTAAATATAAAGGGAGTCAAGATATGAAATCGGGAATTGAAGAACTGGAAGAGAAGGGCAAGGCGGCTAAGGCGGCTTCGCGCCGGCTGGCTTACCTGGCTACCGGGGTCAAGAATAAGGCTTTGCATTCTATTTCCAAGGAGCTGGTGGCCCAAAAGGGCGAGATACTGAAAGCCAGTGAGATTGACTACAAAGCGGGTGAGGCGGCCGGGATGAGCCAGGCCATGCTTGACCGCCTGATGCTCAACTCGGACCGAATCGAGGCTATTGCTAAGGATGTGCTCACCGTGGCGGCCCTCCCCGACCCGGTGGGCGAAATATTTGAAATGCGCACCCTGCCCAACGGCCTGCAGATAGGCAAGAAGCGGGTGCCGCTGGGGGTAATCGGCGCCATCTACGAGAGCCGGCCCAATGTTACCGTTGATATCTCAGCGCTCTGCCTGAAATCAGGCAATGCCGTTATCCTCAGGGGTGGAGAAGAAGCGGTTAACTCCAATACTGTCTTAGCCAGGATAGTCCGGGAGGCGGCTGAGGCCGCCGGTGTGCCCCGGGGGGCGGTGCAGTCCATTGACAGCATTGACCGGACTCTGGTGCAGCACATGCTCAAAATGAGGGATGTGATTGACCTGCTCATCCCCCGCGGTGGGGCGGGGTTAATCCGGCTGGTCAAGGAAAACGCCAGCATGCCGGTGGTGACCGGCGGCATTGGCGTCTGCCATACCTATGTGGATAAGAGCGCCGATGTTGATATGGCGGTGGCCATCGCCTTTAACGCCAAGGTGCAGCGCCCCACGGTGTGCAATGCCCTGGATACCCTGCTGGTCCATACTGATATTGCCAAGCAATATCTGCCCCTGATCGCTAAAGAGTGGGCCAAGGCTGGGGTGGAGATACACTGCGATGAGGCTTCCCGGGCAATTCTGAAGTCAGTTTCGGGACTGAAGCTGGTGGCGGCTACCGATGAGGACTGGGGGAAAGAATACCTCTCCCTGAAGGCGGCGGTGAGGGTGGTCAAGTCTCTGGACGAGGCGCTGGCGCACATTGAGCGCTACGGCTCCGGGCACTCCGAGGCGATTATCGCCGGGGATAAAGCGGCGGCAGCACGCTTTCTGGATGAAGTTGATGCCGCCTGCGTCTATGTCAATGCCAGCACCCGCTTTACCGATGGTTCTCAGTTTGGCCTCGGGGCTGAGGTGGGCATCAGCACCCAGAAGATGCATGCCCGCGGTCCGATGGCGTTAAAAGAACTGACCAGCTATAAGTGGATTATCCAGGGTAGCGGGCAGGTGCGCCCCTAATCAGCCTTCTTCAGGGTATTAATAACCGATTGCTGGACCTGGAATAGCTCTTGAATGCCCTTTTGCGCCAGCTCAAGCAGGGAATCAATATTCTCCTTGCTGAAGGGCTTGCTTTCGGCAGTGCCCTGAAGCTCAACAAACTTGCCCTGGCTGGTCATCACCACGTTAAAATCAACCTCGGCGTTGAAGTCCTCATCATAGCAGAGGTCGAGCAGCATATTACTGCGCACGATGCCGACGCTGGCGGCGGCGACGGCGCTGTCTAGCGGCATGGCGGAGATTATGCCCATATTACCCAGGGTCTGCAGGGCTTGATAGAGGGCGACATAGGCGCCGGTAATGGCGGCGGTCCGGGTGCCGCCGTCGGCCTGAAGCACATCGCAGTCCACAATCAGGGTTCGCTCACCCAGCGCGGTGAGGTCGGTTACCGCCCTTAGCGAGCGCCCGATGAGGCGTTGTATCTCTTGGTTTCTACCGCCTATCCTGCCCAGAAAGGCATCGCGGGGGGTGCGGGTAACCGTGGAGCGGGGGAGCATGGCATATTCGGCAGTAATCCAGCCGCTCCCCTCCCCCTTGAGGAAGTTAGGTATCCTTTCCTCGACGCTGACCGAGCACAGCACTCGGGTCTTGCCCATTTCAATCAGGGCACAGCCTTCCGCATAGCTCTGGTAGCCGGTGGTTATCGTTACCGGTCGCAGTTCATCCCAGGCACGTTTATCGACTCTTTTCATATCAAAATCACTTTCTAGGTTCTAAGTTTGCCCAAGTATAGCACTGACAAAGGGCAATAACAATGAATTTACGGGGAAAGTTTGCTCGCCCCTGGCGAAAACAGGGGAAGTTACCGCCTACATCGCCGAACTAGTTGTTGCCGCGTAGCTTGGGGGAATCAATACTGAAGGAGGATACACGTATCCCATCGTCGAGCTCTTTGAAACGAATCTCAATGAAAACGTCTTCCGGTTCCTCGGTAAAGCGGGCGTTGTAGTAAACAATGATGGAAAAGCCGCTGTCTTCCGCCTTTACGAATTCCTTGGATTGATAGCTACCGGCTCTGGTCTCAACCTCGACGGCAAGTTCGTGGAATTTATCCTCAGGCATGATTTTTAAAATATTTTTATCAAAGCGTTCGGTGAACTGGGCGTAGTCATCCTGACTCAGTGCCTGCATCATTTCCTCGGTGATGGCGCTGGCATATTTGGGCTCGGGCACCGGGGTACAGGAAGACACCGATATCAGGGCAAGCAGAGTTATCAGGATAGCGCTAACTATTTTGACCATCTTTTTTTGCAATTTGACACCTTTCTATTTCAGACTTGTTAGATATTCTTTCAACCAGCCCAGTGCTGCCCGGGCGGCGGCCTGTTTATTCTCCTCCCGGCTTCCCGGGAAGATGTGTTTCTGGCTTGAGGTCCCCCCTTGATGAGATAAGCCAATATAGAATAGCCCGACCGGTTTCTCGGCGCTGCCTCCGGTCGGTCCGGCGATACCGGTATCGGCCAGGCATATATCGCTGGCCAGTATTTTTCTCCCCCCGGCGGCCATTTCCTCAGCTACCTGGGGGCTTACCGCACCGTATTTATTGACCGTAGCTGATTTTACCCCAACCACCCCGACTTTAATCTCATTGTGGTAGGCGGTAATTGAGCCTTTATAATAGTCGGAGCTGCCGGGGACATTGGTTATCAGGTGTGAGATTAGACCACCGCTGGCTGATTCAACTACCCCCAGCGTCAGCCCCTTTTGCCGCAGCCGATTGCCTATCTCCTCTGCTAAGCTGGTCATACTCCCCTTACTTTATAACCCCTACCTTATTACCTGGTAATTAACTGGCGACTATTGATTATAGCGTAACTATGAGCTAGAATAAAGCCAAAACAGGTTTGGCACTACTTAACCTGGGGAGGTTCTATCATGGGAATTGTAGCCTGGATTTTCGGCGCTCTGGGCGGGCTAAGTGCGGTGGCGGGAATTGTCAATGCCTTTGGGTATATGCCACCACTCGGTGCCGAGTTTACCACCATGTTCTGGCTGACACTGTCGGGGATTTTACTCCTGGCCGCCATCGCTTTTGCCGTTGGGCGTGCCGGGTCTTATGAATAGCCTCCATAAGCGATGACAGAAAGTGAAGCCAGAATCTCACTGAGGGTCTACCCGGGCGCTGCCCGGAGCGAGGTGGTTGACTTTAGCGGTGGTGTATGGCGGGTAAGAGTAGCCGCCCCGCCGGTCAAAGGTAAAGCAAATCGGGAACTCATCGCCCTTTTAAGCCGGCAATTAGCGCTGGATAAAAGGGCGATAGCTATAATAAGCGGTCATACCAGCCGCAACAAAATCATCGCCGTGGCTGGCTTAACTCAGCCCGAAGTGATAGGGCGGCTGCGGTCAAAGTAGGGCGCTAGGCCTTCTTCCGGCGCCGACGCCAGTAGTAGATAACCCCGATGATAGCTCCCCACAACGGGACGAAGATTACCAGCCAGATAGCTACGGTGCCCAGCCACTGCCCGAAGACAACGATACCGCGGATGGCTGATTTGAACTCTTCCAGCACACTCCAGCCGGCACGTGCCAGCGGCGCGGCGGTAGCTTCCGGCTCCAGCCCCACCGAGATGTAGGACATTGAGGTGGTCCGCTCCAGGTACTGCATCCGCCCCTTGATTTGCTCAATCTCAGTGCGTACCCGGGACAGGCTATTATAGATGTTGAGGATGTCTTCCACTTTGGTGGCTTTGTCCAGCAGGGCGAGGTACTGGCTCTCGGTGGCTTCGGCATTCTTCAGCCTGGCTTCCAGGTCAATGTACTCCTCGGTTACATCCTGGCTATCGGTGCTCTCCGAATTCACCCTTGTGGCCAGTTCTCTCAGCTTGGTCAGGGTGGTCTCAAACTGTTCATCCGGCACCCGAATCGATATCTGCCCCCTCATCTCCTGTTTCTCCCCCCAGATTCGGGACGAGACGACATAGCCGTTAAGGCTTACCGCCAGCTGGGCAACCTCATCACGCGCCTGCATGACATCGGCAACCACCAGTGACATATCGCCGGTGCGGATTATCATCCGCTCTTGAGGGGTGCCGGGCATACCTTCAGAGGTATAGTCTTTCCCCGGTAGCATCCCTACCGCCGGTGCGGCCGGTGCCGGTGCCGGTGCGGTGGGGGCAATCACTGACGGTGCGCCTGCTTCCTGTGGCGCTCTGGCGCAGGCAGCTGGTATCAGGATGAGTATCACCAGCATTAAAGCCATCGCTATCTTTTTCATGACAGAGCCTCCTTATTAAATTAGCCACTATACTGTATAACGGTAGCGTAGAGAGAAGGTTATTAATTTAGCTATTAATTAGCCCGATGTAAAGCTCTATGGCGATTTCAGTAAGTTTGAGCGGGGTTCCAGCGCAAGCTCGGGTTTGATTATCGCTTATTCCATTCCGGCGGTAAGCTGGGCTAATTCCCAGGCATACTCATAGAGGTGCAGGCCCTTGCTCATGGCGATGAGCTCGCCATCATCAAGCCCTATCTCGGACGCCATATACTCTTTGAGCAGCTGGATAGCAGCCAGATTGGAGGGGAAGCCAGCCCACAGGTCCCAGGAGCGGAAATAGACGATAAAGTGGAGCCGGTTGTCGCGGACCCGGGTATCGATGGCTCGGAGGCAGGGAGGGTCGGCAAGATAGATGGATTGGCTGTCGCCTACCGCCATAAAAGCCTGATTGGTGTTAAAGCCGTCCTCCTTATACATCTTGATTACTTCGGTAATCTGTTTTT
>CAZMTT010000036.1:0-12628 GCA_964569555.1 uncultured Dehalococcoidales bacterium
AGAGCACCTGACTTTTAATCAGGGTGTCACAGGTTCGAGACCTGTACGGCCTACACTCAACCCCCTCATATCTAATTTCTTATCGGTAGCGCTACTAAGTTATAAGCTCAAAGCGTGCCTGGAAGAAGCGCAGGTATTTGGGCTCATACACCATCTTCAAGCCCTTTGTCTTCTCCCGGTTATCATACACCGCCCTGACTGACTCAGCGACGACATCCATATGGGCCTGGGTGTATACCCGGCGGGGGATGGCCAGACGGGTCAGCTCCAGAGACGGATAGCGGTGGTCGCCGGTTTCGGGGTCTCGCCCGGCGCTAACGATGCCCCGTTCCATACTCCGAATGCCCGAATCCAGATAGAGCTCGGCAGCCAGAGTCTGCGCCGGGAATTTGTCCTGGGACAGGTGAGAGTAGATACTTCTGGCGTCCAAAAAGACGGCGTGACCGCCCACCGGCTGCACGATGGGGATATTCCAGTTGATGAGCAGGCTGCCCAGGTATCTGACCTGTTCCACGCGGGAGCGCACATGGTCATCAGCCACCGACTCGGTGATACCGATGGCCAGGGCTTCCATATCGCGCCCGGCCATGCCACCGTAAGTGTGCAGTCCTTCATAGATGACCACCATATTGCGCAGGATATCAAAAAGCTCGCCGTCGTTAACGGCCAGCCAGCCGCCGATATTGACCAGGTGGTCCTTCTTGGCACTCATCCAGGCACCATCGGTATAGCCGCAGAATTCCTTGAGAATGGCGGCGATGGGCTTCCGGGCATACCCCTTCTCCCGCTCCTGGATAAAGAAGGCGTTCTCCACCATACGGGTGGCATCTAAATAGATGGGGATGCTATGCCGATTACACAGCTCGCGCAGTGCCCGCAGGTTGGCCATGCTCACCGGCTGCCCACCGGCCATGTTGACCGTTCCGGCCAGACTGACATAGGGGATATTAGCCATGCCGACCCGCTTAATCAGCGACTCTAATTTGTCCAGGTCAACATTACCCTTGAAGGGGTGGAGATTGGCCGGGTCGTGCGCCTCATCAATGATAACATCCACAAATGTGCCGCCGGCCAGCTCCTGGTGCAGGCGGGTGGTGGTGAAATACATATTGCCCGGGATGTAGTGCCCGGGCTTGATTAATGCCCTGCTGAGCAGGTGCTCGGCACCACGCCCCTGATGGGTGGGTACCATATAGCGGTAGCCGTAGTACTTCCGCACCGCCTCTTCCAGATGGTAGAAGTTACGGCTGCCGGCATAAGCCTCATCACCCAGCAGCATACCGGCCCACTGCCGGTCACTCATGGCGCTGGTGCCGCTATCGGTAAGCAAATCGATATAAACATCCTCGGAACGGAGCAGAAAGGTGTTATAGCCGGCGTCAACTACTGCCTTCTGCCGTTCCGGCAGGGTGGTCATCTTGATTGGCTCCACCATCTTGATTTTCCAGGGCTCTGCCCAGGAACGGCGGCCAAACTGCTGCCCCATCGTCCTGAATTCAGGATTATTCATCTTTCTCCCTCCAAGTTACCCACCTGTCGCCGGCCCAAACTGCGCTAGCCGAGCTTAATCTCCCGGCCTGACTGCCACAGCCCGTGAATATTGCACTGGGCAGCCGCATAGAGCGTGCCCGGCTTAGTAATCTTGAGCGACGCCGTCACCTCATGATCGGTATAGACCGGTCCCTGGTTCGGTCCGGCGGCTGATTCCCCGTGGGCGGAGAACTCAAAGTGCCCCACTTGATAGGGAAACTTCTCCCCCTCGGCGTGAAAATAGACCGAAATCCAGCGGATATGGTGCTCGGTGGTGTTGGGGTGGGCGATTTCCTTGCCCACGCTGACCTTCACCGAAAATGGCTCGCCCGCTTTCACCCTGTCCGGGCACTCTATTACCGGGACATGTTTTTCCGCCTTCCAGTCAGCGGCCTGAAAGAGCTCACCAAATGCCTTCATTTCACACCCCCCTCATTATGGCTTTGCCCTGTTTTTATTATACCTTTATATCTTTCTCTTTGGGCAACTTAAAATCGCCGGGATTAGCCAAAGAAGGCGGTCAGCAACACCGATACAATCCCGACCAGGAAGATGCCGTCAAAGACACCGGCCCCGCCGATAGAGACCATCCCCGCCCCCAGCTTCCTCGCCTTCCCCAGGTTCAAGAGGTCGCCGCCAATCAGCGTGCCCAGAACCCCCGAGATATAGGCACAGGGGGCGGCAAACTCCCGCGCCAGCAAAATGGCCAGCAGCGCCGCCAGTATCGGTGGTATGAACATGGGAATCGTCAGCCCCCGCCCCGGCACCGCCCTGGTCATGAACTTGCAGATAACAATCATCACTACGGTGGCGGCCGCCACCGGCCATAGCGGCACCCGCAGGAGCAGATAGATGGATAAAATAAGCGGAATAACGGCGCCACCCAGATTTATGGCCAGCCCCGACTCGTAGCGCACCGGCACCTCAAACCAGCCGAAAAGGCGCCGCCGGGAATAGTAGGTCGTCTTTTTGGTCAGGGGGATATTGATTATGGAGCCAATCAGGATAAAGAGCAGAATCAGTAGCGCTGTCTCGGGAGAGACGCCCAGCCTTCCCAGGCTGAAGGTGGTGACATTGAAGAAGATTAGCAGAAACAGGACGGGCAGGAATAATATGAATAAGACCAGGAGCAGACAGCCTATGGGAAAGAAAAACACGCCAGCTATACCTCACCCCTATCATAAAACAACCCCTTGTCGGGTGCAAAAACTGCTATTATAATATTAGCGAATTCGGGGGAGTTCTGATGGTAGAGATACTGCGCAATAAAAACCTGGCCACCAAATTTCAGATACTAGTCGAGATTGCCAACCGCGGCCCCAATATCCAGCAGCGGGACATCGCCCAGAAGCTGGCGGTTACCCCCCAGGCAATATCAGACTACACCCGCCAGCTGGTCAAAGAGGGCCTGCTGCGGGCCGAGGGGCGCTCCCGATACCGGGTAACCACCGAAGGCGTCAACTGGATAATCAAGATACTGCGCGAACTGAGAGGCTATCACACCGCTATTGAGCAGGCGGTGACCAACATTTCGGTCTGTGCCGCCGTTGCCGATGCCGACTTGACCCAGGGGCAGACCGTCGGGCTGGAAATGAAAGACGGGCTGCTCTTCGCCACCAGAAAGGCGGCGGGCGGCGCCCGGGGCATAGCTTCTAATGATGCCAAAGCCGGTGAAGATGTCGGCGTGGCCAACATTGAGGGCATCGTCAGCCTGACCAGAGGTAAAGTTACCATCCTGAAAGTGCCCGGCATCCAGTGCGGCGGCTCCGGGATGGTTGACCGCGACCGCCTGCAGCAAGAGCTGGCCGGCCGAAAACTGACCGGCGCCATCGGCATTGAAGCCATTGTCGCCCTGAAGAAACTCAACACCAAGTCTGCCTACCGCTACGGCGTGGCGGAAGCCGCCATTGAGGCGGCTAACAGCGGTCTGGCTTCACTCATCGTCTGCGTTGATGATGAAATCTCGGGTCTGGTGCGGCGGCTGGAAGCCGAGAGCATAGACTACGAACTCATCGACCTGCGAAAAAGTGGCCACAACGCCGATACTTAATCACCATCAGCCGGATACCCCCGCTAATCCATTAAAAATGCCCGTTACCTCATTGACACCCCCCT
Source organism: uncultured Dehalococcoidales bacterium (assembly GCA_964569555.1). Lineage (GTDB taxonomy): Bacteria > Chloroflexota > Dehalococcoidia > Dehalococcoidales > JAUYDJ01. The sequence continues at coordinate 3,646 of CAZMTT010000036.1, forward strand.
GTTACAAAGTTCTATAATCAAGTAAACTTGTTTTTAGACAAGTTTACTTTTAATAGGTGGTGTCTGATGGGCAAGATAGTTAGACTTCTCGGCGGCCTTCTGCTAATTTCAACCATCCTGGCAATGAACGCAGTACCGGCAATGGCTACTGGTCAGCCAGACCTGGAGCCGAGCCAGATTATCGCCACGGCTTATACCGGCATTACCAATACGGTTACGGTACTCGTAAAAAACAATGAGAATACGGCCAGTGACAATTTCGGTGTATTGCTAGAAGCGAAATATGGGACAGGGGACTATACCACTGTAGATAATATAACCGGCAACTCAATCCTTGACAAAGACAACGCCTGGTATGCCGATGCCCAGGTGAAGTTTGACTGGACGCCATCAACGTCTGGAGACTATACGCTGAGGGCAACGGTCGACCCGGGCGGCTATGTCAGCGAGACAAACGAGACGAATAATGAGCTCACCGGCAACATCAGTGTAGCTGAACTCACCCCGATAAACGTAACGGTGAGGGTGGAAAGCAGTACTTCTACAATATGGAGTGGCAGCGTGACCTTCAGCACCTCGAACATAACCGATAAGCAGGGCACCACTCATAATATCGACCACCCTACGGCGCTGGGAGCCTTAGCTGAAGCCACCCTGGCTGGCGGCTTCAGCTACGTGGTATCCAGTGCCTGGGGCCCGTTAGGTTTTGTGGAGAATGTAGCCGGTGAAGCCAATGCCGGTATAGACGGATGGAAATACCGGGTTAACTGGGTCGATGCTGGTATTCCGGCGGTTGATTTTGCCCTTAGCGAAAATGATACGGTTCTATGGTATTACGGTACCTGGGGAGGCTCGCTGGCACTGAGCCTCACCGCAGATAACACCAGCCTCCCCGCCACGGATAACTTTACGGCTACCGTAGAATACTACGATGACGCTACTTCAAGCTTTGCCCCGCTCGCCGATGCCACCCTCCATGCCGGCTCGCGAATCTACACTACCGATGCCAGCGGTCAGGTAAATATTTCCCTGCCCCCCGGGGTTTATACTGTCTATGCCGACAGGGGGGATTACACCGAATATACCAGGTCAAACCAAGAGACCGTCATTGTGCACGTTACGCTCACCCTCCGACCGGGCTGGAACTTCATATCGATGCCCAAAAAGCTAGCCAGCGATAACTGCACGGCGTCGGCGGTATTCAGTGGCGTCAATACTGACGGTCACTCTATCTTCTACTATACTTCGAGCGGGTGGTCGGCGATGACTACTGATACTACCGTCTCACCCCTGGAAGGCATCTGGATATACTCTACCGGCACCAAGGAACTGCGCCCCCTGTTCGACCCCGACCCGCGCCAGGTACCGCCGACGAAACAGCTATCGGCGGGTTGGAACGCCATCGGGTTCTCCGATTTCACGGCCGCCTCAGCCAACTCTGCCCTGACCTCTGTTGAGGACGAGTGGGCTACCCTTATCGCTTACGATGCCGTTGCTCAAGCCTATGAAGTGTCGATAATTAATAACGCTCCGGCCAGTGATACTCACAGTGAAAGCAGACCGATGTATCCCTGGAAGGGCTACTGGTTCTATATGACCGATGCCGGGGAGCTGGCCAGTATAGGCTCATGATATGAATATGGCTAGATGGATTAAGAAACTTGGCCTGGTGGTAACCACTTTCCTGGTCTGCCTGCTGGGAATACTCCTCCCGGCAGCGGCTGTCGCCGCCGACATTACCCAACCCGAGGAATTCTACGGAACTATTACCGCTAACGGGGCGGACGCGCCCGCAGGCACCGTGATTGTCGCCAAGATAGGCGGGGTGGAGAAGGGTAGCTTTACTACCACCGAAGCCGGGAACTACGGTGGCTCGGGCACGTTTGACTCCCGGCTGATTGTCTCGGGTGAAGAGGCTGACCGGGATAAGACAATAACCTTCTGGGTAAATGGCTCGCCGGCTGACCAGACAGCAATATACCAACCCGGTGAATCTACGGAGCTTAATCTAACCGCCTGGGTTTACCCCCTGCAGTCCGGCGATATTCAGATAACCCGGGCCTTAAACTACCTGAGGCAAAGGCAGGCACAGCAGTCCACCGGTAGTATTGGTGGTTTTAGTGTCGACGCCTGGGTGGTGATGGCTATCGCTGCCGCCGGTGAAGACCCCGATAGCTGGGCGGTAGGCAGCACTTCTATTGTTGACTACCTGAAAAACAACCGCGCCAGCCTGGGCGATATTGCCACCGACTGGGCAAGGTCAATACTGGCCATCACCGCTGCCGACCAGGACCCGGCCAGCTTCGGCGGCTTTGATTATGTTGCCAAGCTGAAGTCTTATTATGAGAGCAACCAGATTGGCTCGATATCGCTACTCAACGACGACTTCTGGGGGGTGCTGGCGCTAATCTCAGCCGGGGAAAGCCAGAGCTCGGCGATTATCACCGACACGGTGGCTTTCATCAAGGCTAACCAGAACACCGACCACGGCTGGGGGCTGACCGCTACCGGCGATAGTGATGCCGACAACACCGCCGCCGCCATAATGGCGCTCATCGCCGCCGGGGAGAGCCCCGGCTCAACCGTAATCGACAATGCCCTGGACTACCTCAAAACGCGCCAGCAAAATGATGGTGGCTTTGCCTCAGAGGGATTCACTAACTCCGGTGTCGACGCCTGGGTAATTAACGCCATTACCGCTGCCGACCAGGACCCGACCAGCAGTACCTGGACGAAGAGCGGCCACAACCCGGTGGGCCATCTGCTGAGCCTGCAGGTTGCCGATGGCTCCTTTAACTGGAATGCCAGCCAGAACTATAATCCAGAGTGGATGACCGCCTACGCCATAGCGGCGCTGCGGGGCAAGCCATATCCGGTAGCCATATTCTCCGCTTCGTCTGATGATGGCAACGGCGGGGGAGGCGGTGGCGGCGGCGGTGGCGGTGGCACGCCCGGTTTTACCGTTGTGGTTGACTCGGTAACCCCAAGCGGCCGATTCACCGAAGAGGTTACCGCCCGGTCCGGGGATGGCAAAGTCAAGCTCACCATAAGCGAGGACACCATCGGCAAGCAGGCGGGGGGACAGGCACTGCGCACCATAAGAATAAACGAGATGAATCACCACCCGGCGCCACCCGATGATAGCCACGTTATCGGGCTGGTCTACGACCTTGAGCCGGACGGGGCTACCTTTGACCCGCCGATAAGCATGACGGTTAAATATAACCCGGCCCTTCTCCCCGATGGAGTCAGTGAAGAAAACCTGGTGGTCGCCTTCTGGGATGAAGATACCGACGAGTGGGTGGAATGCTCATGCACCGTTGACGCCGGGAGCAACACCATCACCGCCGAAGTGAGCCACTTCACCGCCTTCACTGCTCTATCGTCAACCCGCCCGGCAGCCTTTACCGCCAGTGATTTAACCATAACTCCCGAAGAGGCTGAAATAGGGCAGGCGGTAACCATCAGCGTTACCATCAGCAATAATGGCGACCTCAGCGATGACTACGAAGTAACCCTCAAAATAAATGATACTGCCGTCGAGACCAGAACAGTTGCCGTCGCCGGTGGCGACAGCCAGTCGGTCAGCTTTGAAATAATTAAAGATACCACCGGCACCTATCAGGTGGCCATTGATGGCTTGAGCGGCTCGTTTGTGGTCGGGGAGGAAGTGTCGGCGGTGGCACCACCCCTCGCCTCCCCCCAGTCCACCAATGAGTCGGCGGCACCGGCGGCACCGACACCCCCGCTGCCACCGTCAGACCAGACTGAGCCGCTTAACCTGCCCATCATCGGCGGCATCATCGGCGGCCTGATACTGCTGGCCCTGCTTGTCTTTCTGGCGATAAGGCACTTTACCTACTAGAGACGAAATAAATGAAATGGCGTAAATGGCTGACTTTGCTGCTGCTCCTGCTACTGGCTACTTTCCTTTGTGCCTGCTCGGCAGCACCTACGGAAAAAGCCAATGCCATCACTATAAAGGTAGTTGCCACCCGGAACTTCGGGCAGGAGCTGATGTTTGCCGAGACACTGGAGTTACCGCCGGGCACACCCGCCATGACCGCACTGGAGAGTGTAGCCGATGTTGAAACTGCCTACGGGGGCGGTTTCGTCAATGCCATAAACGGGGTCAGTTCCGGATTCACCGGGACGCAGCAGACGATGGCCGACTGGTTTCTCTACATCAACGGTATCCAGGCCAGGACCGGTGCCCTTGACTATGCGCTGAACGACGGCGATATCCAGCACTGGGACTTTCATGCCTGGGGCTTCCGCCAGTCCGTCCCGGCCATAATCGGTGATTTCCCCGAACCCCTGGGGCACGGCTACGGGGGCAAAGTAAGCCCGACCATCATCGCCTATGCCGACGATTTAGCCAAAGAGGCGGATAATCTGGAAAATCAGCTCAGCCAGCTGGGCGTAAATAACACCGGCATCAAACGGCTGAGTGAGCTACCTGCCGACGACAAAGAGTCGGCCAATCTGATTCTGTTAGGCACTATTGATAGCGAGCTTATTTCAGAGCTTAATGATATCTGGGAGAGATTGGGCTTCTTTGCCCACTTTGAGCCGGAGAAGCTGGTTGTCTTCAATGCCGAGGGTGAAGTAGCCGCTGAATACGGGGCGGGGGTGGGGCTAATCCAGGCAACACAGAACCCGTGGAACCCGAAGGGCACCGGTGCTGCGGAAAATGTGGTCTGGCTGATTTCAGGCACCAATACGGCGGGGGTGAAAAGCGCCCTGGATGCCTTAATCAACCACCCCACCCGGTTACAGTATGCCGGCGCCGCCGTCATCGCCAGCGGGGAGATAATCAGGATACCGCAGTGATAAACCTCAGATACCGCCAGAAGGGAACCCCGGTGCACGCCCTCAATCCCTTTGCCAAGCTGGCGTGGGTAGCCAGCATCTTTGTCCTCAGCCTGCTCTTCAACCACCCCATCTACCTGCTTTTATTATTCCTGTCCACACTGCCCCTGATAATAGCCGCCCGGATATGGCGGCAGTGGCTCTCGCTGATGAAGTTCACCCTCTACCTCTGCCTGGCCATAATCATCATCAACGCCCTGGTCAGTTCTCACGGCGCCCATCTGCTGTGGCAGGCCCCCTTCCAGCTGCCGCTGGTGGGCACGCCGGCGATAACCCTGGAGGCAATCTTCTTCGGCGCCGGCATGTGCCTGAGACTGCTGGCGATAATCTCGGCTTTTGCCCTGCTCACCTTCACCGTTCACCCCGATGATATTATGCTGGCCATGCTCAAGATGAAACTGCCCTATAAATCGGTGCTGGCCATCTCCCTCTCCACCCGATTCATCCCCACCCTGATTGAGGACGCCGCCCGAATCAGCGATGTGCAGCGCTCCAGAGGCCTGGAGCTTGACCGGGGCCGGCTAACACAGCGCCTCAAGAGCCGGATGGCAATTATTATTCCGCTGCTGTCCAACTCGCTGGACCGAACCGTCCAGGTGGCGGAGGCAATGGAAGCCAGGGCCTTCGGCTCGGGCCAGAAAAGGAGCTTCTATAAAGAGATCGCCCTGAAAAGGCCCGACATCCCGGCCCTGATAATGGGCTTGATACCGCTTTTTCTGGGTATTTTCATCTGGTGGCGGGGGATGGGGGACTACCAGTACTATCCGGCACTGGCCAGGCTAGGCTTTACCGGCTGGGAAGGCACCCTGCTGGCACTGCTAATCCTGTCACTCTGCCTGATGCTACCGCTGGGCTTAGCCCGGAAGGGGACTGAAGTTGATTAAAATAGAGAACTTCACCTTCTACTACAGCGGTGCCCCCCAGCCGGCCCTTGCTGAGATAAACCTTGAGATTCGGGACGGCGAGTTTGTGCTCCTAACCGGCCCCTCGGGCGGGGGGAAGTCCAGCCTGTGCCGGGCCGTCAACGGCTTAATCCCCCACTTCTACGGGGGCAAAGTGGCCGGGCGGATAGAGATCCAGGGGCGGGATACCCTGAAACACTCCCCCAAAGAGCTGGCCACCAGAGTGGGCATGGTCTTCCAGGACCCGGAAAACCAGCTGGTGGCGACGGATGTGGAGCGGGAAATCGCCTTCGGTCTGGAAAACCTGGCCTTCCCCCGGGACTTGATCGCCCGGCGCATTGAAGAGGCACTGGATACGCTGGGTATCGCCGACCTCCGCCACCAGCAGCTACACGAACTCTCCGGCGGTGAGAAGCAAAAAATAGCCATTGCCTCGGTCTTAGCCCTCCACCCCCAGGTCCTGATGCTGGATGAACCGACCTCAGAACTAGACCCCTACAGCGCCGAGGAAGTGCTCGCCCTGATTGAGCGCCTAAATGACGAGCTGGGCATCACCATCATACTGATTGAGCACCGGCTGGATAGAGTCATTCAGCACGCCGACAGGCTAATCGTGCTCGACAGAGGCAGGGTGGTCGCCGATGGCAAGACCAGGGAAGTGCTGAGCTCAAATTACCAAGATTTAGAGGCTATCGGCCTTGGCATCCCGCCGGTAATCAGGCTGGCCCACGAGCTCAAAAGCAGGGGCTTTAATATTAATAAAATGCCGCTCAGCGTGAAAGAGGGACAGATAATGCTCAGCCGGGTCCTGCCCAAAGCATACGCCCACCTACCCCACCCCGAGCCGAAGCAAAATAATAAGCCGGTAATTGAGATGGAAAAGCTATGGCATATCTACCCCGAAGGTAATACCGCCTTGCAGGACATCAGCCTGAAGATAGACGAGGGTGAGCTGGTGGCCATTATGGGGCGAAACGCCTCCGGGAAAACCACGCTGGTCAAGCACCTGAACGGCCTGCTGAAGCCAACCAGGGGCACGGTAGCCGTGGGCGGAATTGATACCAGAGAGACGACCACCGCTGAGCTGGCCCGCAGGGTGGGCTTTGTTTTCCAGAACCCGAACGACCACTTACTTGCCGATACCGTTGCCGAGGAGATTGCCTTTACCCTGAAAAACCTGGGCTTCAAAGATACCGGCTCACGCCTTAGCCGGACCCTGGATATTTTTAAGCTGGCCGAATACCAGAGCCAGTACCCCCGCTCCCTCAGTGGTGGCCAGAAACAGCGGGTGGCGCTGGCGTCGGTGGTGGCGATTCAGCCCCGGATTTTAATTCTGGATGAGCCGACCCGGGGCATGGAGTACCGCCTCAAGCATGAATTGATGGACTTTCTCCGTGAATATGCCGGGCAGGGCAACACCGTGATTCTGGTCACCCATGACGTGGAAACGGTGGCTGAATATGCCGACCGGGTGGTACTGCTCAGTGACGGGGAGATAATGGCTGACGGCAACAAGCGGGAGGTCCTGTCGCGGGCGCGGCTCTTCTCGCCCCAGATAAACCGGCTGGTGCAAGCCTTTACTGAATACGGCCTCCCCGATGACATCTTAACCGTGGCCGAGCTACTGGAGATAATAAAATGAGAAAGAGTTACTTCCTGTTAATACTGATAATCATTGTCGGCGTAGCAGCTTTGCTCGCTCCCCGGCTAAATTTCTCTTTGAACTGGGGGCTGACGGCAACCCTGCTGGTTATCCTGGCCATTATTGCCTTCTTCTTCGAGTTTGAAGCCGCCGCCATAAGCTCCAAGGAAATCGCCCTGGTGGCCATGCTGGGCACCATATCGGCGGTGGCGCGGGTCCCCTTTGCCGCCATACCCAACCTGCAACCGTGCACCTATCTCATAATCTGCGCCGGCTATGTCTTCGGCCCGGTAGCCGGCTTCATGGTGGGGGCGATAACCGCCCTTGTCTCTAATTTTTTCCTTGGTCAGGGGCCGTGGACGCCCTACCAGATGTTTGCCTGGGGGCTGGCCGGAGTCAGCGCCGCCTACATCAGGCAGCTTAAGCTGGGCCGAGCCGGGCTGGTTATTTTCGGTGCGCTCTGGGGTTATCTCTACGGCTGGATAGTCAACACCTGGTTCTGGCTCTCCTTTATCTATCCGCTAACCCTGAAGACCTTTCTGCTGTACCAGCTCAATAGCCTCTGGTTTGATACCCTCCACGCCACCGGCAACGCTGTCTTTCTGGGGCTCTTTGGAGTAAAGACCATCGCCATTCTGGAGAGGTTCCGGCAGAGATTTAACTGGGGCTTACTTGACACCACCCACCCACCCCAATGGCAAACGCGGCAACAAAGCTAACACTAGCCACAAAAATCTATCAATAGCATATTTTCAGGCTAAATTAATTGGGGGTTTCGGTTGAGGGGTATTCTTGGCGTGTTGCCGGCAGTCTAGGCTCTCTTGCGCTGCCAGCCAAGCGTGGCCAGCAGTTCTCCAATGGAAGCATCGGTTACCGGGTCTTTAATGATCATGCCGGGGTGGATGCGGTAGGTATTCTGTCTACCCTCTTTAGTTCGGGTAATGTATCCCTCTGTCTCAAGCTCAATTATTATCTTGTGGGTTGTCCGCTCAGTTAGACCAATATCATTGCCGATGTCTCTCGCCGTTTTCTCCGGATTCTTGGCGACAGAAACCAGCACTAGCCCGTGGTTGGTAAGAAGAGTCCAGTCAGCCATTTCATTAACCTCCTGAAAAATTTGAGCAAATATATTGACAAAATCTACTTTTCTAGTATACTATTACTAGTAATAGATTTCTAGTAATAGGACTCTAATAACATAATACTAGAATTATAAAACCGATGCCGGTATTTGTCAAGTATGAAAAGCGGTAATAACCGCAATATTCTTAACCGAAAGGAGCCAGAGTGAAAAAGCAACCAAGACCCAAACCACGGTAACACGGGAAAGAGATAAGCAGCACAGGAGCTGAAAACGCCAGGAAATGCTCCTGTGCTGCCGGTCTGGCTAATTAATAAAATCCGCTTAAAAAGGAGCTTAAAATGTTCTGGAAAAAGAAAAAAGAAGGAGCTGTATCCAGCACAGCGACTCCTACCACCGCCACAGCCGAAAGACTGCCCGAACCAAAAAAAATACCGGAGATGGTGGGCAGGCACCTCATCGACAAGCTGAAAATGGACGTCGTCT
>CAZMTT010000037.1:0-8243 GCA_964569555.1 uncultured Dehalococcoidales bacterium
AGTTCGGTGCTGAGCAGCGGCGGTAGTCCCTCAATATCAACACGGAGAAAGCCCCTGACGATAGTTGCTGTAGCTTCCTCCCGGCTCAGCCCCCGCGCCATCAGATACTCCACTTCCTCCTCGGCAATCTTACCCACCGCGGCTTCATGGGAGAGGTCAATTCCGGCCAGGTTGCCCTTAAGCTCGGGGATGGCGTGAATTTTGCCGCCGTCCTCTAAAATCAGCCCCCGGCATTCAAGGTGCCCCTTTACCTCGGGGGCATTGCCCTCAATGTAACCGCGGGCAGTGATATTACCGCCGGTGGTTATCGCCCGCGATACGATTTCAGTCCGGGCTCCCCGGGCGTTGAGTATGGCTCGAGAGCCGACGTCCAGTGATGACCCGGCAGCCGCCACCAGAATACTGTTGTATCTCACTATCGCATTCTCCCCGACACAATTAGCCGCCGGATACATCTGTAGAGAGCGCACCGGCTTCATCAGCAGATAGTTGCTCAGAAACAGCCCATCTTCTTCGACCACGGCGGCGGTGCGGGGGCGGACGGCTACCTCTGGGTTCCAGCTATGTATCATGGTAAAAGTAACCTTGGCGCCTCTTTTTATGTAAAACTCGGAGACACCCAGGTGCAGCCCGGGGTCTCTTTGGGATGCCGTGGTGCAACCGGTAATGATATGCAGCTCCGAGCCTTCCTCGGCAATGATGATATTGTGCACATTTTGCGCTAATTTGGCCTTGGCCAGATAAAGGCAGGCCTGCACCGGGAAAAGCGTTTTATGCCCGGGCAGCGCCCGGATAAAATAACCATCGTGCTGGTTTAGCTCAACATTAGCCGTATATTTATCCGTGTCCACCGCTACCGCCTGCCACCAGTAGTCCGCCATCCAGTCATACTTCTCCAGAGCCTGGCTGACCGCCATCACCTCTATCCCCTCCTGCTTGATTGAGCTGTGGACCGGGGCGTTGTCCATCTGGATATAAGTGCCTGACCTCTGGCTAATGTCATCCAGCATGACGCCAGCGCCCAGCATCTGTGCCTTGGTTTTAGCCGGCAGCTCCGCCGGGTCAGCCTGATATGGCTGCTCTTCTGCCGAGCTGACATAGCTATTTAAATCTATGTCCTCGCCCAGGGCAGCCGGCTTATCGGCTGATGCCCTGGCTTTATCCTTGAGTGTTTTACTTGATTTTGTCCCAGTCATCCAGTATTCTCCCCTTTTGGCACTTGACACAGTGTTCGTAACCTACCTCTCTAACCGTGGCCAGAATCTCATGGGGGTCACCCTCACAGGCGAGCTGGCCATCATACATAACGTAGCCGGTGCGGGCGTTAACGTAGTCCAGAATATGCCCGGTATGGGTAATAAGCAGCCCCATGCACTTACGGTCATAAATGGGGCAGCTTTTTTCCAGAAGCTCATTTATCATGTCACCGATAAGGACGATATTTACCAGGTCAACACCTGACTCCGGCTCATCCAGCAGGACCAGCTGCGGTTTTTGCGCCATCAGCTGCATTAACTCAGAGCGCTTTATTTCCCCTCCCGAGAACCCGTAATTTATCTCTCTATCCAGAAAATCAGCCAGGTCTGCCTTTACCGACAGTCGGTCTATCTCCTCCTCACTGGCCTTCTTTCTGAGGCAGGCGGCGAGCATATCCCGTGTCTTGACACCACGCACCACCGGGGGACGCTGGAAGGATATACCAAAGCCGAGACGGGCGCGCTCGTCGGGGGGTAGCTTGGTTATATCCCGCTCATTAAAGAAGATTTTACCCTTGGTCACCTTGTATTTGGGAAAACCCATTATCGTCATCAATAAGGTGGTCTTGCCGCCACCGTTAGGCCCGAAGAGAATGTGCGTCTCCCCGGTGCCGATGCGCAGGTTTATGTCGTGCAGAATTTCTTTACCCTCCACAGCGACACTCAGTTGCTTAATCTCCAGCATATTGCCCACCTCCCTGGCTATTTAGCCGCCATCCAGCGACGGGTGCTCTTTGCTGACGAACCATGCCGCCGGGTCTTTCAGATACTGATAGTAATCGAGCAGAATGAGATGGTGTTTCTTCTCCTCACCGGCGATCATCTTGTAAAAATCGCTTTCTGTCTGGTAGGTAGCTTTCTGGCTCTGGTTCTGGTAAAAATCATAGCTCCGGTTTTCCATTGCCATAGCGACTTTAACCACATCCAGCTCGGTATCCAGTGGGGCGACACTGGCGCCCACCCGGGCTGACGCCTCAGCGAATAGAGTCCTGAGCCTTTGGCCCTTATCCGGCTGAAAATCGGTTACCGGCCAGGCCTGCTTACTCTGAATAGTCCGGTATATCTCGGTAAACCTCTGCCGGTGGATGTCTTCTTCAGCGGCTAACGACTGCATCAGCTTCCGGCCCAGCTCATTGCTGCTTTCCTGACTGGCCCTGAGATAGTAGTCTTTGCCATCGATTTCCATCTGGATGGCAAATTGAAGCGCCTTCAGCATCTTATCCGGCTCGGTTACGATAGTACCTTCTCCTTCGGGCGGGACTGACTGTTTCCCCGCCCTGCGTTTGGATGGCTATTAAGTAATTATAGAATACATCTCTCCAAAATGGAAAGGGTAACCTATACAGTTGCTCGTAAATGGTTTACAATATTAGGGATTAAGTAAGCTACAACCTGGAAATTATAATTTTATGCCATGTGTGAACCCGAAAGGAGACAAAGATGCTGGAAGTAACCGAAAAAGCCAAGGAAAAGTTGAAAGGTATATTAATCGAGCAAAATGTGAAAGACCCACAAGCCGCCATGAGGATTATCATTGAACCCTCGGGTGAGCTTCGTTTTACCATAGACATTGAATTTTCTGAGGACCAGGTAATCGACTATAAAAATTCGGCAGTTTTACGATTGGCGCCGGCAGTAGCCAGCCGTCTTGAGGGGAAAATTCTGGATGTCAAGGACTTCCCCGATGGACCAGACTTTGCGCTGGTGCCCAAAGAAAAGAAATAACGCTATCCCGGCTGAGAAGCTGAAGGAGAAGCCAGCCATTGAAGATTATCATCATCGTTGGCACTCGCCCCGAAATAGTCAAGATGGCACCCATCATCAAGGAACTGGAAAGTCAGGGTAGAGACTATTTTATTCTACACACCGGACAGCACTACTCGTATAGCCTGGACAAAGTATTCTTTGAGCAACTTGAGCTCCCTCCGGCTAAATACAATCTGGAGGTAGGTTCGGGACTACCCGGTGAGCAAACCGCCAGGATACTAACCGGTGTGGAGAAAGTATTACAGACGGAAAAGGCTGACATCGTTCTGGCTGAGGGTGATACTAATTCGGTTGTCGCCGGTGTCCTGGCCGCGGTCAAGCTCCACATAAAGGTGGGGCACGTTGAGGCGGGACTGCGCAGCTACGATAGAAGCATGCCCGAGGAAATAAACCGTATTGTGGCTGACCACTGCGCTGATTTTCTCTTTGCCCCCACCCCGACCGCCCGGAAAATCTTAATTGGTGAAGGCATCCCCGAAGAGAAGATATTTGTCACCGGCAATACGATTGTTGATGCCATCTACCAGAACCTGGAGATAGCCAAGGGCAGAGCTGACGCTCTTAACGCTCTGGGGCTCAAGCCTCAGGGATACTTTCTGGTCACCATTCACCGGCAGGAAAACGTTGATAACCAGGCCAGATTTATCTCCATCCTGGAGGGCCTTAACAGTGTGGGTGCTGAATTTGACCTGCCGGTAGTCTACCCCATCCATCCCCACTCCCAGAAGAGAATCGCCGAGTTTAACCTGCAACCCCAGGCCCTCAGGCTGGTTGAGCCGGTGGACTACTTCAGCTTTCTGCAGATGGAGAGTAGTGCCCGGCTCATCCTGACCGACTCCGGTGGTGTCCAGGAGGAAGCCTGTATCTTAAGCGTGCCCTGCGTTACCCTGAGAGATAATACCGAGAGGCCGGAAACGCTTGAGGTGGGCTCTAATCTGCTGGCGGGGGTTGCCCCGGAGAGGATACTGGAACAGACCAGAATTATGCTCGGTCGGCAAAATAAGTGGCGCAACCCATTCGGGGACGGCACGGCGGGCAAAAGAATCGTGGAGATAATAACGGGAGGTAAAGATGGCTAAAATTCTGGCTACGGGCGGACTGGGTTTTATCGGCTCTAATCTTATCCCCGAGCTTGAGAAGCGGGGGCACGATGTCTGGGCTTGCGACCTCTACCACTCGGAGAGGGCGAAATTTAACCGCTGTGACGTTACCAGATACCGCCAGCTTGAGAAACTCTTTGCCCAGCATGACTTTGATTATGTCTATCACCTGGCGGCTGAATACGGCCGCTGGAATGGCGAGGACTACTACGAGAACCTCTGGCTGACCAACGTGGTGGGGACCAAAAATGTAATCCGGCTCCAAGAAGAGAAGAAGTTCAGGCTCATCTTCTTCAGCAGTGCTGAGGTCTATGGCGACTATGATAGCGTGATGGCCGAGGCGGTAATGGACAAGCTAGCCATAAAGCAGATGAATGACTACGCCATGAGCAAGTGGGTTGGCGAGCTCCAGGTATTAAATTCAGCCGAGATGTTCGGCACCGAGACGGTAAGGGTGAGACCGGTCAATGCCTACGGGCCCCATGAATACTACAGCCCCTACCGCGGGGTAACCCCCGCCTTCATCTATAAAGCCCTGAGAGACGAGCCTTACATCGTTTACCAGGGACACAAGCGCATCTTTGACTATATTGAGGATACCTGCCGCACCCTGGCCAATATTGCCGATAACTTCAAGCCGGGAGAGGTATATAACATCGGCGGTAAAGAGGAATGGGAGCATGACGTTAAATATGTCTCCGACCTCATCCTCAAAAACCTGGGTAAGAAAGACACCAAGGTCACCTATAAAAAAGCGGAACCCTTTACCACTCGGGTCAAGCATATGGACTTCACCAAATCAAGACGTGATTTGGGGCACGACCCCAAAATCCCGCTGGAGGAAGGCATTCCCCGGACTATTGAGTGGATGAAGAAAGTCTATGGTTTCGTCTAGAGATGTTAAAGGTAGCCCTTGTCAACCCAGCCCAGGCCACTAGATATCCGCAGCCACCTATGGGATTAGCCCTGATTGCCGCCCTTCTGGAGAAGGAGGGCTACCCGGTAACGGTGGTCGATGACAACGCCCTCCAGCTTAAAGCCGAGGAAATCACGCAATTAGTTAAAGATGCCGATGTAGTCGGGCTCAGCGCAACGACACCGACGATAAACATTGCCACAGGTCTAGCCCGTCACCTGAGGCAGGCTAAACCAGACCTGACCATCATTCTGGGCGGACCCCACCCTACCCTGCTTCCCGAAGCAACCATGCTAGCTGCCCCCGATATTGATGTCGTCGTCAGGGGCGAAGCTGAAGCCACCATCATTGAGCTGCTGCGGTCACTGGAGAGCAGGCAGCCGCTGGCTAAAATCGCGGGCATCAGCTACCGCCAGGACGGCAAGATAGCCAGCACCAAAGCCAGGCCGATTACGCTTGATTTGGATTCCCTCCCCTTTCTCGCCTACCACCTGCTGCCCTGGCAGAGATACAGACCAAGGCCACCGCGTGGCCGGCTGTCTCCATTTGCCGCTCTGCTTACCAGCCGGGGGTGCCCCTACCGGTGTAACTACTGCTCCAAAGCCATCTTCGGTCAAAAATTCCGGGGACAAAGCCCGGCAAGAGTCGTTGACGAAATTGCCTATCTGAAACAACAGTTTGGCATCAAAGAGTTCGCCTTCTATGATGACGTCTTCAGTCTGAACCAGAAGCGAGCCTGTGCCATCGCCGATGAGATACTAAAGAGAGGGCTCAAGATAGACTGGACCTGCGAGACCAGAGTCAATCTGGTGGACAGAGAACTGCTCAGCCATCTGAAGCAGGCGGGCTGCTACTCTATCGCCTATGGCATTGAGTCTGGCTCGCAGAAAATCATTGACATTATAAACAAAGAAATTACCCTGGAGCAGGCGGAGGAAGCAGTCCGGCTGAGCCATGAAGTCGGCCTGCAGACCATCGGCTACTTTATGATTGGCAACCCCGGTGAAACCCCGGAGACCATCAGGCAGACAATCCAGTTTGCCAAGCGCTTAAAGCTGGACTTCGTCCAGTTTTCGGTCACTATTCCCTACCCGGGCAGTAAACTCTACGAGATGTATCTTGACGGCAGCAAGGTTGATGATATTCCCTGGGAAAGCTTTGTTTATGCCGACCTTGATAAGAAAACCACGCCGGTATTTGAAAATAGCCAGCTGAGCAGAGAGGCGCTGGCATACTGGCTCAAGCAGGCCTACCGGGAGTTTTACCTGCGCCCCAGCTATATCTGGCAGCGGATACGCCAAACCACCTCGCTGAAAGACCTGAAGACCGGCATTAAGGGCCTGGCGATGCTGCTGAGAAACGTCTGAGCCCGATACTGATGAGATAAAAATGAATATACTCATTATCCACGAAGTTGACTACCTGACCAAGGTGGTGTTTGATATCCACTTCCTCGCCGAGGGACTGTCCCTGCGGGGGCACCGCGTCTGGGTCATTGACTACGAGAATACGTGGCGCCGGGATAGCCTGACTGACCTCGGCAGTCTGAAAACAAGGGAAATTAACGCCGAGCCGCGAGCCTTCCCGGAAGCATCAGTACACTTAAGACGCCCCGGCTTCATTAAGATTCCCGGCTTGAGCCGCCTGTCGGCAACGGCTACCCACTATCAGGAAATCAAAAGAACGATTAAAGAAAAGAGTATCCAGGCGGTTGTCCTCTACTCAGTGCCGACCAATGGACTGGCCGCTATCAGCCTGGCCCGGAAAAATAATATCCCGCTGGTATTCCGGTCGATTGACATTCTCAATCGCCTGGTGCCCTACCCGGCGCTGCGCCCGATGACCAGATTTCTGGAGAAAAAAGTATATGCCCGGGCCGATATGATTCTAACCCTTACCCCCAAGCTATCTGATTATGTGAATAATCTGGGGGCTGACCCCGAGCGGGTAAAACTGCTGCCCATGCCAGTGGATACCGACCTGTTTCACCCCTCATCTGACACCGGCGGGCTCCGTAAGAAGTGGGGACTGGGCCAAGAAGCGCCGGTTATCGTTTTTATCGGCACCCACTTTGACTTCAGCGGGCTTGACGCCCTTATCAGCCAGTTCCCCCGGCTACTCAAAGAGATACCAGAGGCGAAACTGCTGGTTGTGGGCGATGGTCCGCAGCGCCCCAGGCTGGAAAAGATTAGTGCCGAACTGGGCTTGGCCAAGCAGGCCATCATCACCGGTTTCCAGCCCTACGCCACCATGCCCCAGTATATCAACCTGGCTACGGTATGTATCAATTCCTTTCTCATTACCGACGCCACCAGAGACATCTTCCCCGGCAAGATAGTGCAATATCTCGCCTGCGGTAAAGCGGTAGTGGCCACCCCCCTGCCCGGTATGATAGCGGTGACCCCCGGTGAAGACCAGGGGGTGGTCTATGCCAGCAGTGCTGGCGAGATGGTGAAAGAGGTTATCTCCCTGCTCAAATCGCCGGAGCGCCGGCAGAAGCTGGGGCAGGCTGGCTTGAGCTATGTGACCGGGGTACATCAGCGTGATAAAATAGTGTATCAACTTGAAGCCAGACTGGAAGAGGCGATAAAGGAGAAGCAAAGTGAGCGAGTATCTAAGTGAATATAAAGGCAAGACTGCCCTCGTTACCGGTGGCGCCGGCTGCATCGGCAGCAATCTTACCCGGGCCCTGATTAAGGCCGGAGTAGCCAAAATAACCGTCCTGGATGACCTCTCCGCCGGGCAGAGATGGAATGTCCCCGATGTGCCCAGTGTGGTCTTTATTCAGGGCAGCATCGTGGATGATGAAGCCCTGAAAAAGGCTTTCGCCACTAAATTTGATTTTGTCTTTCACCTGGCCGCCCACTTCGCCAACCAGAACTCGGTGGACGACCCGGAGGCAGACCTCATGGTCAACGGGATGGGCACGCTTAAAGTCCTCCAGCACTCCCATCTAAATAAGGTCAAGAAGTTCGTCTTCGCCTCCTCCGGGTGCTCGGTTTACGGCAGCCAGGCGCCCCTGCCGCTGAAAGAGGACTTTGTTTCCCTCCACCTGGACACCCCCTATCAGATTAACAAGCTCCTGGGGGAGCTATACTGCAATTTCTTTCATAACTACTACGGCCTGCCGGTAGCCACCGCCCGCTATTTCAATGTCTTCGGACCGGGTGAGGTCCCCGGCAAATACCGCAATGTCATCCCTAA
>CAZMTT010000037.1:8253-11834 GCA_964569555.1 uncultured Dehalococcoidales bacterium
CACCGGTACCGGTGAGGAGACCAGAGACTTCACCTTCGTTGACGATATCATTGATGGCACCCTGCGGCTGGGAGTAATCCCGCAGGCAGTCGGCGAAGCCTTTAACCTGGCCTCAGAAACAGAGACCAGAATAATTGATGTCGCCAATATCGTAAATGAGCTCACCGGCAACATCGGCGGGGTTAACTTCGTCGGTAAAAGGGACTGGGACAAAATCAGCCGGCGGCGCGCCTCCATTGCCAAGGCAAGGAAAGTCGTGGGCTACGAGCCAAAGACGAAGATGAAAGAGGGTATCAGGAAAACATACGACTGGATTACCGCCAATCGCGACCGAATAGAAGCAAGTTGCAGGTTTTAGGTGGGTGAAAGAAGCTCAGGTTTTTATCTATGGCTACTATGGCTGGAGAAATACCGGCGATGACGCCATGGTATATGTTCTATTACAGGAATTGCCCCGTCTTTACCCCAACGCCAGATTTGCCGTGCTTTCCCGGACGGCGGTGCTAGTCCCGCCCTCGGCTAAAGGTAAAGTCCGTTTCATCAAGCTCAACCCCCTCTCTGTGCTGCGTGAAATCAGCCGTTCCTCAACCTTCATTATCGGTGGTGGCACCCATATTTATGACTACGGCGTCACCCGACGCAACCTGTGGATACTTTTAAGGCTCTGGCTCATTCTGCTACTGGCCAAGGCTTTTGGTAATAGCATTTACCTGCTGGGAAATGGCATCGGTCCCCTATCAACAAAATGGGGAAAGGCATTAGCCAGATTAATCTGCCGTCTGGCTGACCATATTACGGTGCGCGACACGGCTTCTTATGCCGTTTTAGAGAACCTCGGTTTGGCCAAGAAAACATCGCCGGCCTTTGACCTTTCCGCACTTCTGGAACCGGAGCCCGAGCCAGCCGCATCCAGTAGCACTTCCCCCAGAGACAGGCGAGTCCTGGGAATTTCGGTAACACCAGCCTTTGAAATCTATCAGGACAATAAAGAGAAGGACTCGCTATTTGTTGACCTGATTTCCCAGGGTATTAGCCAGGAATTCAGCCCGAAGTCACCGTGGGAGGTCCGGCTGTTTACCTTCAAGGGCAAATCCAGATTTGATGACTTTGCTATTACCCGGATGCTCCAGGAAAGGCTCAAGCCACTGAAATATACCAAATTCGTTCCCTATAATCCCGACCCGAGACAGATGCTGGCTCAGGTTGGTCAGTGCGATGCCTTTATCGGCATGCGTTACCACGCCTGCCTTTTTGCCTATCTGGGTAGTGTGCCCTTGCTTATCATTGATTACCACCCCAAGTGCCAGGCTCTAGCCGAGGAAATAAAACTGGCCGAGAACGGGGTAATATCCCTGCCCGAAATAATGAAGGGGCAATTCCCGGAACGACTAAGCCATCTAATGCGTTCCCCGGATAAATTTCGGGCGGCATTATCCCTGAACAAAGCCAAAGCCGGGGCGAAAGCCGCCCTGAAGGGTATCAAGGAAGAGAAGAGTTGATGAAAGTACTGCTGGTCAGCGCCACTTTTCCGCCACGTCAGTTTGGCGGGATGACGGCGTCTTCTCATATGCTGGCTAAACATCTGGTAAAAAGAGGCCATAAGGTAACCGTATATACCACGGATATCCGTGACCGGCAGTCCCGAATTCCAGACGCAAGGGGTATCAAAAAACTAGACCGGATAGAGGTGCACTATTTCCGGAATATTAGCAACTGGCTGGCATCTCAACGCCTGTACTCACCGCTCGGTATGATTGCGGCCCTACGCCAAGAGCTAAGCAACTTTGATGTTATTCACCTTAACGAGTACCGCAGCTTACCCAGCATCATCGTTCACTACTACGCCAAAAAATATAATATTCCCTATGTATTGCAGGCCCACGGCTCCCTGGCCCGGGTAATGAGCAAGCAAAGGCTGAAAAAGATATTTGATTTAATATGGGGATACCGTCTTCTGCAGGATGCCGCCAAACTGATTGCCCTGACCCCGATGGAAGCCGAGCAATACCAGAGCTTCGGCGCCGGTAAAGCTAAAATTGAGACGGTGCCCAACGGTATTGACCTGGCTGAATTTGAAAAGCTACCGCCAAGAGGAAAATTCAGGCGAAAGTATGGCGTGGCACCGGACCAGAAAATGGTCCTCTTTTTAGCCCGGCTCCATAAAATCAAGGGGCCTGACCTCCTGATAAGGGCCTTTGCCAGTATCGCCCCCCGCCTGAAAGATGCCCAGCTGGTGATTATTGGTCCTGACGAGGGCTATTTACCGACGCTCAAAAAATTGGTTAAAGAACTGGACGTTGAAAGCAATATCCATTTTATTGGTCCCCTCTATGGGAAAGAGAAGCTGGAAGCCTACGTTGATGCCGATGTTTATGTCCTGCCCTCGATTTATGAAACCTTCCCCGTAGCTGCCATTGAAGCCAGTGCCTGTGGCACACCGGTTATTCTTACCGAATACTGCGGCGCCGCCGGCATGATTGATGGTCAGGCCGGGCTTGTTGTCGGCTATGATACCGACCAGTTAAGTGATGCTATCCTTCGCATGCTGAGCAATGAGGCGATGAGGCATAAATTTGCCGAGAGGGGTAAAGCGCTGGTTCGGGAGAAATTTAACTGGGCGAAAATTGCGGAGCAGGTAGAACGAATTTATTCAGATTGCATACCACAAGAATAGCCACTTCTCCTTACCTCGAAAACCAGTTTTTAAGGCCGACACAAAAATTTCTAACCGTTTCATATATTTTGTAACTATTAGCTATCACACTTCTGCCGAGATATAAGCGTAGAAGCTTTACGTCATTTTTAATATTAAAAGGGGCTAATCTACTGCCCTTTTTATATTCTTCTCTTGCCAGCTTCAGATTACCCTGCTGCATATGCAAATCGGCAAATAATCTATGAAAAATTATTTTTTCATCTTTAGTTAAATATGAATGTAGACTTTTTATACCCTTATCTTTTATTGCTTTAAGTACCTCAGCAGCACAGTCCTCCCTGACCAGTCTTAAAGCCAGCAGGTTATATAGTATCGCTTCATCCCTTTTCCTGAACCGGACGGCTTCGTGGTGAAATCGTAGTTTGTATAATATCTGCGGCAGGTTTCTTACTTCGTAGTATTTTGCCATCCGCAGCCAGAGTTCGTAGTCCTGACAATACTTAAACAGTTCATTATAGCCGCCTAACTCACGGATGACCCCACTTTTAAACATCGTAGAGCCATGATTGAACTGGTTCTGCCTGAGGATGCTTTTGCCCGGTTTGGCTATGGCGAGCGTTTTCCCCAGTATTTTCCCCTTACCATCAATTTTATAAATGCTTGTACCAAGCAATGCCACATCGGGATTCTTTCCAAAATACTTTGCCTGCTCCTCAAATCGATTTGGCAGCGATATGTCATCCGCATCCTGGCGGGCGATATACTCACCCCGGGCTTGCTTGATTGCCCTGTTCAGTGATTTGGTTAAGCCGATATTCTGCCCGTTATCTACCACCCGGATTCGCTTGTCGGGGTAACTCTGGATTATCGACCGCGAATTATCGGTGGAGCCATCGTTGACAATGATAAATTCAAAGTCAGCCAA
>CAZMTT010000038.1:0-11360 GCA_964569555.1 uncultured Dehalococcoidales bacterium
CGGGCTGCACCACCTCGTCTATGAAATCGTCTACAACAGCATTGACGAAGCCATGGTGGGCTGCTGCAGCAAAATCGCGGTTACCCTTCACGAGGACGGCAGCGTTACCGTAGAGGATAACGGGCGGGGCATCCCGATAGAAATTCACCCCACCACCAAGGTATCCGCCCTGGAAACAGTGATGACCACCCTCCACGCCGGGGCCAAATTCGGCGGCAAGACCTATCAGGTCTCGGGTGGGCTGCACGGCGTTGGCGCCTCGGTGGTCAATGCCCTCTGCTCCTGGTTCAGCGTCAAGGTCAGGCGCAACGGCAAGCTATACCAGCAGGACTACAATCAGGGCATACCCCAGGGAGCGGTCGCCGAGGTAGGTAAAGCCAAAACCCAAGATACCGGCACCACCATTGACTTCCTGCCCGATAAAGAAATCTTCGGCAAAATCAGCTATGACTTTGACACCCTGAGCGAGCGGCTGCGGGAGATGGCTTACCTCAATAAGGGGGTGGAAATCTCCATCTATGAGGAGAAGGCAGAGCAGGAAACTGAGGAGAAAACCTTCTATTTCGACGGCGGCATCACCAGCTTTGTCAATAATCTGAACCGCAACCGAACGGTGCGCCACCGCCAGCCCTTCTATGTCCTGAAAACAGTCAACAACACCATAGTCGAGGCTGCCCTTCAGTACAATGACGGCTTTACCGAGACCACCCTCAGCTTTGCCAACTGCGTTAATACCGTCGATGGCGGCACCCATCTTACCGGCTTTCGCTCGGCACTGACGCGTGCCCTGAACGATTATGCCCGCAAGAACAAGTATCTCAAAGAAGAAGAGCCCAATCTTATCGGGGATGATATCCGGGAAGGGCTTACCGCCATTATCAGCGTCAAACTCACCGAACCGCAGTTCGAGGGGCAGACCAAAGCCAAGCTGGGTAACCTGGAAATCAAGAGCGTGGTGGAGAGCGTGGTCAGCGAAGGGCTGTCCCTTTTCCTGGAGGAGCACCCCCAGGACGCCAAGAAAATTATCGAAAAGTGCCTCACCGCCGCCAAAGCCAGAGAGGCAGCGCGCAAGGCGCGTGACCTGGTCATCAGGAAAGGCATTCTGGATACCGCCACCCTGCCCGGCAAGCTGGCTGACTGCTCCGAGAAAGAGGCCTCCCTCTGCGAGATATATCTGGTAGAGGGGGACTCCGCCGGTGGCTCAGCCAAACAGGGACGCAACCGCCGCTTCCAGGCCATTCTCCCCCTGCGCGGTAAGATACTCAATGTGGAAAAGGCACCATCAGATAAAATGCTGTCTCATGAGGAAATTCGCGCCATCATTACCGCCCTAGGCACCGGGATAGATGCTGAATTTGATCTCTCCCGGCTGCGCTACCACCGCATTATCCTGATGACTGACGCTGATGTTGACGGCTCCCACATTCGCACCCTGCTCCTCACCTTCTTCTTCCGCCATATGGCGGAGCTGATTACCCAGGGGCACCTGTTCATTGCCCAGCCCCCCCTCTACCGCATTAAAGGCAGCAAGCAGGAGCACTGGGTCTACAACGAGCCGGAAAAAGAAGCGGTGCTGGCGGAACTAAAGGGCGCCAAAAAAATTGAGGTCCAGCGCTATAAGGGACTGGGGGAGATGACCGCCGAGCAGCTATGGGAAACCACCATGAACCCGGCCACCCGCACCCTGCTTGAGGTAAACATCGAAAGTGCTGTCGATGCGGACCGCATCTTTAATATGCTGATGGGGAGCGAGGTCCCGCCGCGCAAAGCCTGGATACAGGCCCACGCCAAGAACGTCAAGAACCTGGATATTTAAGCCCCGAGATAGAGTCCCTGCCGCTTGATGTATTCCGCCACCGCTTCCGGAACCAGGTCATTGATAGGCTCTCCCCGGCTGAGCCGCTTTCTGATTTCGGTGGCGCTGATGTCCAGCTGGGGCTTATCCATAATAATGACTCGCTTTGACAGTCCGGGGATATCACCGGCCAGCTTCATCAGGTCGGGGACGGGGTAGCCGGGGCGGGGGACGGCCACCAGATAGCACAGCTGGATAAGGCGTGCCGGCTCCCGCCAGCGTGGCAGCTCGGCCAGATTATCCCAGCCCAGAATAAAATAAAGCTCGTCTGAAGCTTTGATTTGCCCCCGCAGCTCAGCCATAGTATCCACCGTATATGAGGGACCGGGCCGGTCTATCTCCATGGTGGACAGCCGGAAATAAGATTTACCGGCAATTGCCAGACGCACCATCTGGACACGGTGCTCGGCGGCCGAAATATAGTTATTCGCCTTCAGCCACGGCTGGCCGGCGGGCACAAAAATAACCTCAGCCAAGTCCAGCTCGGCCTTTACCGCCTCCGCCACCGCCAGGTGAGCCAGATGAATCGGGTCAAAGGTTCCGCCCAGCACGCCGATTTTCATACTATGCCCACTCCCATTCCAGATTGCCCAGATGAACTTTATCCCCCGGCCTGATTCCCGCCTTCTCCAAAGCCTGCCTCACCTCCCGCCGGGCAATCTGCCGGCTGATTTGCTGACGCACCTCGGGGCTTCCCGTATCAGCCCCGGCAATGATGCGCTCCAGCTCCGGTGCCACCACCACAAAAATATCGCCTTCTTTCCGCACGCTAATCCCCTTATCCCGGGGCTGGGGACGGAAGACCTTCATCGGGGGTTTTTCCCCTTCGCCGCGCTTGGGCGGGATAACCTGCGCCAGCATCTTCTCGGTATCGGTCATAAGCTCGGCCACCCCCTCGCCGGTGGCGGCCGAAATAAAAAGGGGCTTGATGCCGGCCTGGCTGAAGGCTTCTTTTATCTCGGCTAACCGGGAGCGCACCTCGGGCAGGTCAATCTTGTTCACCGCTACCAGCTGGGGTTTTTGCGCCAGCGCCGAATCATACAGGATGAGCTCGGTATTTACCTTAATCATGTTCTCCAGTGGAGATGCCGAGCTACCGTCAACCAGGTGGATAAGCATTCTGGTGCGCTCAATATGGCGCAGAAAATCGTGTCCCAGGCCCCGCCCCAGGTGAGCACCATCTATCAGACCGGGAATTTCGGCCAGGACAAAGAGCCGCGAGCCCACCTCAACCGCCCCCAAAACAGGCTCGCGGGTGGTAAAGGAATAGCTGGCAATTTTGGGCCTGGCCGCGGAAGCTGATGCCAGCAGGGTGGACTTGCCGGTATTGGGGTAGCCGATAATGCCGACATCGGCGATGATTCTCAGTTCTAATATCAGTAACGCCGTCTCCCCGGCTTCCCCCTTCTGGGCGATTCGGGGTGCCTGGTTGGTTGCCGAAGCGAAGTGGGAATTGCCCAGCCCCCCTTTACCCCCCACCGCCACCACCACCTGCTGCCCCGGCTCAGCTAGGTCAGTTATAACCGTATCGCCGCCGATCTGTGCTTTGTGAGAGACCACCGTGCCCACCGGCACCGGCACCACCAGGTCCTGGCCTTTCTTACCGTGTTTCTTTTTCCCCTCACCATCCCGGGCATTGCCGGCAGCATAAGACCTCTTTTGCCGGAAGATACGCAGCGTGTCAACGCTGGCGTCAGCCCGGATTATGACATCCCCACCATCCCCACCATCGCCACCATCCGGCCCGCCGAAGGGCACAAACTTCTCCCGGCGGAAGCTGACTATTCCGTTACCACCACTGCCCGCTTTTACCTTAATCTCAACCTGGTCAAACATAATTAATAAACTATTAACGTTAATATATCTATTACTTAATAGTAGGTATCATATCAGTAATTATAATATTAGCACTGAGTAAAAGCTAACCGGCTGATTACATTAAGGACAAGATTAAGGCGGGTCTTAACCGGACTTATTCACAAAACGGGATTATCATTAACATGCCGGGCATTGCCGGTTGGGGATAGACCTGTTAACCAATGGTTGGTTGGTGGGGATAAAGTTACTTTGCCCAGCTCTGCCGGATTTCATTAATCTTGCGGCGCAGTGAGGGGCTGGCCTCAATATCACCGGCCATCCGCTGGCAGGCATGGATAACGGTAGAGTGGTCCCGGCCGCCCAGCTCCTGGCCGATCTGGGCCAGGGAACACCTGGTCTCCTCCCGCAGCAGGTACATCGCTATCTGCCGGGCCAGGGCGGTCTCTTTATCCCTTTTGCGGCCCATCAGGTCGGCGGGGGCCAGCTGGAAGCTGCTGGCGGCTGATTCTATCACCATTTTCGGGGTGACCTTCCGGGGTGCCTTTTTGCCGATAGCCTTCAGCGCCTCGGCGGTCAGTCTGGGGGTGAGGGGGGTGCGCACCAGCTTGGCGTAGGCGGTCACCCGGTTGAGGCAACCCTCCAGCTCCCTGATATTCTGCTCGCTCTGGCTGGCGATAAACTCAAGCACTTCCGGAGCCAGGGCTATCCCTTCCCGCTCCGCCCTGGTTTGCAGAATAGCCAGGCGGGTGGCAAAGTCGGGCGGCTGGATATCGACAATCAGCCCCCACTCAAAGCGGGAGCGTAGCTGCTCAGTGAGCTGGGGCATATCCTGGGGGGAGCGGTCGCTGGTAATTACCATCTGGTGGCTGGCATTGTGCAGCTCATTAAAGGTATGGACAAAACATTCCTCGGTCTGTCCCTTGCCGCTGATAAAGTGGATGTCGTCAATCAACAGCATATCAACACGGCGGTATTTGTTGCGGAACTCGTCTGTTTTGCGGTGTTGAATGGCGTTGATAAACTCATTGGTGAACTGCTCGGCACTGACATAGAGCACCTGTATCTTAGAGCTTAAAGCCACCTGGCCGATGGCGTATAGCAGATGGGTCTTGCCCAAACCAGCCCCCCCATATATAAAAAGAGGGTTATAGTTTTGTCCTGGGTTTTCGGCTACCCCTAGGGCAGCGGCGTAGGCTAAGCGGTTACAGCTACCGACAACGAAGGCATCAAAGGTATACTTTGAATTGAATATGAGGGGGCTGGTTTCCCTCACTGGCGTGGGTTCCTCGAAGGGGTAATTATCGGGAGGCTCTTCATGATGCCTCCCGTTGACATGAAACTGTACCCTGGTATCCTGCTGGGTGATGCCGATAAGCGTTTTTTCAATTAGAGAACGCTGGTTCTGGTCCAGATATTCGGCGATGAAGGTGGTGGGGACACCGATGACAAATTGACCGTTGTCATAAGTGAGGCCGATGGTTTTTTCCAGCCAGGTCCGGTAGTTTGACTTGCTGACCTGGATCTGCAGCTCGCCTAAAGCCGCTTCCCAGATCTCTCTAGCTGATCTACCTTCTTCCATTAACCCCCCGTATGTCCCCGATTTAACTTTTGCCAGTTCTTATAACAACGCCCCATCCGGATTAGGGGCCGATAACACGAGTGGTTGGGGTGGGGGGAGAAGGAGGTAGTGTTAAGCGAGCAACTAACAGGATATTCCTTGGCTCCCTTAATGGCAAAGGTTTTCAGCCCTATTGCTGGTTGCCGTCAGCCCCTGGTTTCCCTTACAAGGTCTTTGAGACTTCCTTTTTTGGCTAAATAGCTACCCCATAGGCATAAAAAGACAAGTTGTGGTTAAAAATATTTGATGTTAGAATTTGGGGGCGGAGGGCTGAAATGCGGGTCGTTTTTATGGGCACCCCTGAGTTTGCGGTGCCCTCTCTGGAGCGGTTGCTGCTTAATCACTACACGGTAGTCGCCGTCTATACCCAGCCGGATAAACCGGCCGGGCGGGGGCGTGCGCTGGTCCCTTCTCCGGTAAAGAAAGTGGCCCAGAATTGGGGCTTGCCGGTGGTACAGCCGGCCAGCCTCAAGACAGAAGAAGCCGTCCGGCAGCTGGCTGAGTTTAAGCCCGAGGTTATTGTCGTGGCTGCCTTCGGTCAGATCCTGCCCCCGCCGGTCCTGGACATACCCCGCCATAGCTGTATCAATATTCATGCCTCCCGGCTGCCCCGATATCGGGGGGCGGCACCGGTGGCGGCGGCGATTCTGGCCGGTGATGAGTTTACCGCCATAAGCCTGATGCTGATGGAGAAGGGGCTGGACACCGGTCCGGTGCTGGCCCAGGCGCAGATTCCGATTTCCCCCTCGGATACTACTGGTTCGCTGACCGCCAAGCTGTCCCGCATCGCTGCGCCGCTGCTTTTGGAGATTCTGCCCCGCTGGCTGAGGGGGGAGCTGACCCCCCGGCCCCAGAATGATGCCGAAGCCACCTTCTGTGCTCCCATCGCCAAGGAAGAGGGCGAGATTGACTGGAAGCAACCGGCGCTTGAGCTGTGGCGGCGGGTGCGCGCCTTCCAGCCCTGGCCCGGGTGCTACACCCGCTGGCAGGGGCGGCAGCTCAAGATTATCGAGGCGGTGCCCTTACCCGAAGAGGCCTCTCCCGAAGTCGGGCAGGTGGTGGCGCTGAATCTGGCCGATAAGGGGCTGGCCTTTGGCATCGGCACCGGCCAGGGAGTGCTCGGCGTGCGGCGGGTGCAGCTGGAGGGTAAACAGGCCCTGTCGGCCACCGAGTTCCAGCGCGGGCAGCGCCAGCTCATCGGGGCGCTGCTGCCCTCAAGCTGACGGCATTGCTCATTTCCAGCCCAGCCTGTATAATCTTAACAGTTAAGGAGGCCATTTTGTCCCTGCCCGAGAATCTCCGCCAGTTTGATGCTCTGGTCAAAATTGTGGCCAAGCTGCGCTCCCCCGATGGCTGCCCCTGGGATAGGGAGCAGACCCATGCCTCCCTCAAGGGGAATCTGCTTGAGGAGTGTTACGAGGCGCTGGAGGCTCTCGATGAGGCAGATAAAGATAAACTCTGCGGCGAGCTGGGTGACCTTCTGATGCAGGTGGTCCTCCATGCCCAGATTGCCAGCGAAGATGGCGAATTTGAACTGGGCGATGTTATCCAGGGTATCAATAATAAGCTCATTTACCGCCACCCCCACGTCTTCGGCTCGGTAAAGGTCAAGGGCAGCGGTGAGGTGCTGGCTAACTGGGAGGCATTAAAAAAAGAGGAGCGGGGCAGCGGGGCATCCATGCTGGACAATGTGCCCCGCCAGATGCCGGCGTTAAGCTATAGCCAGGAAATTCAGGATCGGGTGGCCCGGGTTGGCTTTGACTGGGCGGATATAGACGGCATTATTGACAAGCTGGCCGAAGAGGTTGGCGAGTTTAAGCAGGCCGATAGCCCGGAGCGAAAGGCAGGCGAGTTCGGCGACCTGCTCTTTACCCTGGCCAATATCGCCCGCCGTATGGGTATAGACCTGGAAGCCGCCTTGAGGCAGGCAAACCAGCGCTTCTACCGGCGCTTCTCCAGTATGGAAGCGCTCTGCCGCCAGCGCGGGCTGAACTTCAGCAAGCTAACTTTTGACGAGCAAAACGCCCTGTGGGAGGAAGTAAAGAAAGCCGAAAAATAAAATCGGGGCGGGCAGATTTGAACTGCCGACCTCCGCGTCCCGAACGCGGCGCGCTACCAAACTGCGCTACGCCCCGACCAACGATATTATAAGTGGCTGGGAGCTAATTGTAAACTGAGATAGAGTGATGAAATACGCTGTGCTGATTATTGATGGTGCCGCCGGCCTGCCCCTGCCCGGGCAGGGGGGTAAGACCTGCCTGGAGCTGGCCGATACCCCCCATCTGGATGCGATGGCGAAGGGCGGGGTTCTGGGGCTTACCCGGACCGTGCCCGCCGGGATGGAGCCGTCCAGCGCCTGTGCCTGTATGTCGGTGCTGGGCTATGACCCCAAGGTCTACTACCGGGGTCGGGCCAGCATTGAAGCCAAGAGCATGGACATTCCGGTTGGCGAGGGCGAGGTCGTCTTCCGCTGCAATCTGGTGGCGGTCCGTGATGGCAAGATGTGGGACTACAGCTCGGGCCATATCAGCACCGAAGAGGCCAGCCGGCTTATCTCGGCATTGAACCAGAGCCTGGGTAGTGAGAGTGTCCAGTTCTACCCCGGCGTCAGCTACCGCCATATCCTGAAGCTCAGGGGGCACGAGGAGACCCTTAAAGCCAGCTGCACCCCGCCCCATGATATCCCCGATAAATTAATCAGCCAGTTTATGCCCAAGGGGGAGGGGAGTGCGTTCCTGGTTGATTTAATGAAGCGCTCGGCGGCGGTGCTCGCTGAGCACCCGGTAAATGTCAAACGGCGCTCTCAGGGCGGTGTCCCGGCCAGTATGATATGGCTCTTCTGGGGGAGTGGTCAGGTGCCCAGTATGCCCGCCTTCAAGCCCGTCTACGGGGTCAGCGCCGCCATGACCTCGGCGGTTGACCTGCTGCGCGGTCTGGCCCGCATGATGGGGATGGCTATTCTGGAGATTGCCGGGGTGACTGATGGCCCGGACAACGACTACGCCGCCCAGGCTAATGGTGCCCTGGCGGCTCTCAAAGAACACGACCTGGTCGTTATTCATGTTGAAGCCCCGGATGAGGCCGCCCACTCCGGCTCGGTTGAAGATAAAGTAGCTGCCATTGAGATGGTGGATAAAGAAGTGGTCAGCCGGCTCGGCGCCTGGCAGCCGGGTAAGCTACGGGTGCTGATTATGCCTGACCACCCCACCCCGATTGAAATTCGCACCCACAGCCCGGACCCGGTGCCCTTTATGCTCTGGGGGACCGGCTTCAGCGCCAGCGGCGCCCGGCGATTTACCGAGGCGGAAGCCGCCAAAACTGGACTGTTTGTTGACCCGGGGTATAATCTTATGGGTAGACTGATTGAGGGATAGTCAATGGCTTTAATCGTGCAGAAATACGGTGGCTCTTCGGTGGCGGATGCCGACAAGATTAAAAATGTCGCCCGGCGTATTGCCCGGACCAGAGATGAGGGCAATCAGGTAGTGGTCGTCGTCTCGGCAATGGGGGATACCACCGATGGCTTAATCAAGATGGCTTACCAGGTAACCGGACGCCCCGCTGACCGGGAGCTGGATGTGCTGCTATCTACTGGCGAGCTGGTCTCCAGCACCCTGCTGGCGATGGCGCTGCGCGATATGGGCTATGAGGCCATCAGCCTGAGCGGTGCCCAGGCGGGGATAAAGACGGATACCACCTACAGCAGGGCCCGAATCAGGGACATTGACCCCGCCCGGCTGGTCAAAGAGCTGGATGCGGGGAGGGTGGTTATTGTCGCCGGCTTTCAGGGTATCACCGAGGAGATGGATGTCACCACCCTGGGGCGGGGTGGCTCGGATACCACCGCCGTCGCCCTGGCGGCCAGGCTGGGGGCGGAAAGCTGCCAGCTATACACCGATGTCGAGGGCGTCTATACCGCTGACCCGCACCTTGTCCCCGAAGCGCAGAAGCTGACCGAGGTCGGCTATGATGAGATGCTGGAGCTGGCGAGCTACGGGGTCAGGGTGATACACCCGCGGGCGGTTGAGCTGGGGGAGCTATTCAGTATCCCGATATTGATTGCCTCCAGCTACAACGATAGCCCGGGGACATTAATTCACGGAGGAGCATCAATGGAAGTGCGTAATAAGGTGAGGGGCGTTACCTATGACCTGGATGTGGCTAAGGTGACCGTAATTGGCGTTCCCGACCGTCCCGGTATTGCGGCTACTATCTTTGAACCCCTGGCCAAGGGGGGTATCAGCGTTGATACCATTGTTCAGAATGCCAGTATTGAGAAAATTACCGACCTGACCTTCACCGTAGCCAAAAGCCAGCTGACTAAGGCCATGGAGGTGGTCGGTCCCATCGCCCGCTCAATCGGGGCTAGGGAGTGTGTCAGTGACGCTAAACTGGGTGAGGTAAGTATCGTCGGCACCGGGATGCAGAACACCCCCGGCTACGCGGCGCGCATGTTTCGGACCTTAAGTGAGCAGGGTATCAATATTCATCTCATTACCACCTCGGAGATAAGAATAACCTGTATCATTGATGAAGCCCGGGTTAAAGATGCGGTCCGTGCCCTGCACAAGACGTTTGAACTGGAAGAGAAATAATTAGGGCTCATTGCTCATTTCAGGGCATTGAGCACCAGAAATGCCCCCCACAGAATCACGGTGGTCCCCAAAGCCGCCAGGGAAATGATTAGCTGTTTGCGGGCCCTGGTGGTGTTGGCTCTGGCTTGAGATTCGTGAAACACTTCTGATACCAGTTGCTCCAGGTGAGTCATCCGCAGGGATAGTGACTTAATTGCCGAGGTTTCAATCACTCCCGGGAATGATTGCAGGAGAGACTCCAGTCTCTCTCGCTGTGTTTGCATACTGCCGGCGACATTATTCCATTCGTTCTGTATTTCCTCCACCTGAGCCTTCAGGGTCTCCAGAACTTCCAGATAGGTATCCTTCGGCCAGCTTCGCCAGCTCTCTACCTCTTCACTCAGGTTATCCAGGTTGGTGCGAAGCTGCTCCACCTTGTCACTGAGGGCAGTCTCGGTGACAAAACCGGTAACCGCTTCTTTGATTTCCTCCACCTCTTGGATAACCGACTCAACCTCGGCCGGTTCCACCAGCTCAGCGCCTTTTTCATCGGCTTTGGTCTTGCTATCGTTCATAGCCCACCCCTGTACCACGCTATTGAAAGCTAATTTCAATATAGCATTGCCCATTTAACCAGTCAATATAAGTGGTACTAAATGACTAGTGCTGGCGCAAAAGGTGACAAAACTTTATATTCATAATAGAACATATGTGCTATTATGGGAGCAGTTTCACTAGAGGGGAAATCATGAGACTACTAAGGATAGCTGTGGAAAGAGAGAGATGGGATTTAGCTGCCCATACCATTATCCTGGCTACTGCCCGACTTTTGAATAATGGAGATAGACCACATGCCAAGCGGAGCCGGAAGAAAAAGAAAGTCTCCAAAAGAGACTAGACAGGTCGAGTTCTACGCCAAGGTCCTGGATGAAGCCGAGCGGCTCGACTTTGAGCTGGCTTCCGGGGTTAATGGCATTGACGATGAGATTGCCCTGCTCCGGGTTAAGATAAAGTCTATCTTGGAACATGACCCGGAGAATGTGAAGCTTATTATGCAGGCGACCAATGCCCTGGAGCGGCTTATCCGCACCAGATACAAAATCAGCCGAGAGCAGCGCAAGGGGCTGAAAGAGGCCATCGGCAATGTCCTCAGAGAGGTCGCCCTGCCCCTCGGTATTGGTATTGGCACCACCCTCAGTAAATAATCCTTCATCGGGCATCGGGCGTTTTGGGCTATGTCGGTTTTATCAGTAAGAAAGTTGCGTCCCTATCAGCGGGAAGTGGCGCTGGCGATACTGGACAGTATCTTTACCAAGAAGGGACTGACCTTCTCCGTGGAGATTGCCCGGCAGGGGGGTAAGAACGAGCTTTCCGCCCAGCTTGAGCTTCTGCTGTTGACGCTGTATATGGCTGAGCCGCTTAATCTGGTGAAGTGCTCGCCTACTTTTAAACCGCAGACGGTCATCTCCATGATGCGACTTAAAGAGAGGCTGAA
>CAZMTT010000038.1:11370-11631 GCA_964569555.1 uncultured Dehalococcoidales bacterium
CAGCGGCATCTGGACCGGTGAACTGGGCTACATCATCCGGCTGGGGAACGCCCGGGCGATATTTCTCTCTGCCGATGAATCGGCTAATGTGGTCGGCAATACCGCCCATATCCTGCTCGAAGTAGATGAGTCACAGGATGTGAGTCAGGAGAAGTACACCAAGGAGTTCAAGCCGATGGGGGCAACCACCAACGTCACCACCGTCCACTATGGCACCACCTGGGACGACAGCACCCTGCTGGAGGAGGTAAAGCAGACCAA
>CAZMTT010000039.1:0-11434 GCA_964569555.1 uncultured Dehalococcoidales bacterium
AATTCCTTTCTCCTGTAAAAGAAGTGAAGCATGGTCGCTGGATCGGCATCGCTGAAGGCCTTGAGCTGAATGAGCGGAGATACCTTGCTGCTCATGCCCTGGGACATCATCTTCTCCATTGCGGTAACCAGCTTTGGTTTCGGGACTGGCAGGAAACGAGCGTGCTCAAGCAGGAGAGGGAGGCGGACGAGTTCGCCGCTCACCTTCTGGTACCGGAGAATGAACTGGAAAAGCTTGACAAACCTACGACCTGGGAGATAGCCGAATATTTCGGCATACCTGAAGAAATCGCCGTCTCAAGACTCGGGCAGTTCGCTACGGAGCGGGAACGAGAGCGTTGGGACCTTCTCGATGAAATATAACAATTATCGGAGTGATGTATGAGTAAAAAAACCTCAGTGAATAAAATAAAGTGCTGTATCTACGCCCGCGTCTCAACCGAAGAGCAGGCCGAGAGGGACCTGTCGATCCCCTTTCAGATTGAACGATGCCGGTACCATGCCCAAGGATTGGGCTGGGAGGTTGCTAAAGAATACATCGATGCCGGCGAGAGCGCACGCACCGACAAGAGACACGAGTTTCAGAAAATGATTGTCGCTGCCAGGGCTAAAGAGTTTGACGTTATCCTGGTACACAAGTTCGACCGCTTCGCCCGAAACGACTATGACTTCGTGGTATATGAAAAGGAACTGGAAGACCTCGGCATAACACTCGAGAGTGTAAGCGAGCCTGGAGATGCTTCGACCCCGGCAGGCTACATCGGCCGGAGGATGATGCAGATCATCAGCACCTGGTATTCCAAAAACCTGGCTGTCGAAGCTCGGAAAGGCATGAAAGAGAAGGTGGAGAAAGGCGGATGGCCGAAGATGGCGCCGACCGGCTATTTGAACATGCATGAAAAGAATTCGGCCTGGGTTGAGGTCGATCCGCAGCTCGGGCCTCTGGTCACAAAAGCCTTCCAGGAGATGGCCACGGGTAACTGGACGCTCAAGGAGTGGGCGAATCACGTCTATAGTCTGGGGCACCGGAGCCGGAAAGGCTTCCGCATCGCAGTCGGGATATGGAGCAGTATCTTTCACAGCCGCTTCTACCTGGGAGAGACCTGGCTGAAAAAGGGAGACATGCCGACCAAGGGCAACCATGAAGCACTTACTGATGAAGACACCTTTAACCGGGTTCAAGAGGTGCTAAGAGTTCACGATAACTACAAGCAACGCACCCAGCGCCATAAATATCTTTTACAGGGAATGCTGTATTCCGAGGATACTAAGACACCGTGTTTCGTGGAAACTCACCAGAAAAAGAGGATCAGCTACTATCGTACCAAGGGCAAAGTCGATGGCCGTCAGATCTTCTACAATACCCGGGATGTCGATGGACAGCTTCTTGATGCCATGCGGGACTTGACCATCACCGATGACCAGAAAGCAGCCTTGGAAGTTCAGCTTCACAAATGGTTTAATACTGAAAATAGTGATACCGATGAATGGGAGCAGGCAAAGCAGAGACTGGCAAAGCTGGAACGAATGGAGAAGACACTTCAGGAATTGCTATTGGAGGAAGAGATTTCCAAAGAGGATTTTAAAGAGCGGCGTTTGCACATTCAAGCTGAGAAGACTAATCTGAAGTACCTGGTTGACACCATAGAGTCACGCCGGGGACTAGTTAGGACTGATTTCGAGGCTGGTTTGCAATTAGCCAACAGACTTGACTCGGTCTACGAAAATGGCGATAATAATATTCGGCGCCTGCTCTGTGAAATCGTATTCAAGCAGGTTAAGGTTCGGGAAGGGAAGATAGTCGACATCGAGTTGAACTCGCCCTTCACACTTATCGTCGCCCAGACGAAAGGTTCGGAATCCTTCCTGAGTGGCCAGCCATTTTTATTCCTCCCCGTAGAAAATCTGGGGGTGACACACCATGTACAGCAGTGAGCCAATAAAAGTAACAAATATAATCAATATTGCCCACGGCGCTTTGTGTCCGCCGAACACTTTGTTTCTTCTGGCCAAGTCCTGTAGCAGCATTAAGGCCAGCACGATGTGCAGGATACCAAACAGTAAAAGCGCCAGGTACCACTCTAGGTCCATATTATTCCCGCCGAAGATTTAGCCTATATTATAAGCGAAAACCGCTGGTCAGGCGAATTCCGGTAGCAGTTTATCAGCTTCATAATTTCTTGAACAGGGGGAGGCATTGGCGGAGATTAACTTTTAGCCGACTTGATGCGTCGGAAGGTGGTCAGCTGGCAGACGGTACCGTCTAAATCAACATAGGGAGAAGCCAGCACCTCATAGCTCCGGCCATCGGGAAAGTGGTATTGCCATCCCTCATTTGTCCCCTCGATAACACGAGGCAGTTTACAGGTCTGGCAGGGCTTATCCAGCTGGTGCAGATACTGGTAGCAATAAGCGCCAGCGCCTTCACCAAAGTGGTTTACCATGCTGGGATTAGCCAGTCTTATCTTGTAGTCGGGACCGATAACGACGACCCCGTCTGTCATCGCTTCCAGCATTCTCAGCATGGCCTCTTTCTCGGCGATCAGCCGGACCTCGAGCTGGCAGCGCCGTCTCCATTCCTGGTGTGCCGTTGCCGTCAGGTAACCGAGAGCACCGGCGATTACGGTGAAGATTACCATCCTGATAAGCGGGTCGGGGAAGGGAGAGACAAACAGGGCACGGGGCAGGAATGTCATCAGGGCGATGATGGTAATCATCATCGTGGCTCTGACCCCGAAGACATAGCCGGCGTAGACGATAGGGGCCATGAACAGGAGGCGGTGCACATCGTGCACGCCATAAAGAAAGCTCCAGCGCAGGGCTTCCCATCCCGCCAGGTCAATTATTTCACCGAGATAGTAGAATAGAATGCAGAACACCAGCATGGACAAAAGGATGTAGCCACGATAGGCATCGTGCCTTATCGGTGCGGGTAGGCAAATTTGGCTGGCATCAGGCTTATCCATTCCTCCATCCTCCCAGCTTCTCCATCAGCTTATCACCGGGCGGGTAATTTTGACTTCCGCCGTGATACCTATTTCTGGCTTCCCAAAATACCTAGCCCGGTTCCGGTGCTTAACGCTTTACACCTACTTCCTGATAGTGTATGGCTAGGTAAATGTACCTAATGAAGTAACGGGCTGGAGCTTTAATTACTCCAACCCGTTACTTCGTTTCGCTTAGCCTTATTCCGCTACCGCTTCTTCATGCTCGGCAATATGCAGGAACCGGTAGGAAAGCCAGATGACGAGTAGGGCATCGGCGACCAGGGCTACTGAGATGGCAACCTCCATCCAGTGGGGGAAGTAGGTGAAGCCCGGTCGCATACCCAGG
Source organism: uncultured Dehalococcoidales bacterium (assembly GCA_964569555.1). GTDB lineage: Bacteria > Chloroflexota > Dehalococcoidia > Dehalococcoidales > JAUYDJ01. Next base: position 3,333 of record CAZMTT010000039.1, read on the forward strand.
GCAAGCATACTGACGTTGAAGCGGTTGAGAACCAGGCCGAAGATAACCAGCACTGAACCCCAGAAAACGCCACGCCGGTTCTGCCTGATGGCGGGCCGGGAAAGCAGGATGATGGGCGTAACAACGCCGATGATAATCTCTGCCCACCACAGCAGATTTATGGGGTAGGCGGTGAAAATCAGGCCCAGTTCGCCAGCCACCAGCAGGTCCACCAATTTCAGCAGCAGGTAAAGGCCGAGGATATAGGGAATTGCCCTGCCCAGACCACTCAGGACATCTATCGCCAGCTCATGACCGAAGGCTCTGGTGCTGAGTGTAGATTCAAAGATTACCATGGCTGGGCCGACTGATATTGCCGAAAGCAGGAAGAGAAGTGGTAAAACCGGTGTGTACCACAGGGGGTGCAATGATTGCGGCATCATCAGCAGCATTGTCCCCAGGGAGGACTGATGCAGGGTGGAGAGGGCGATACCGGCGATGACCAGAGGGATCTGAATTGCCCGAATAACCCGCAGCGGGATACGCCAGTTGAAGCGCCTGATGACGGGCACGTTAAGTTCGCTTAAGCGCTCAAAGACGGCGGGGCTGAATTCAAGTGCCAGCACCGCGGTATAGGTCATCACGCATATGGCGACCTCGAACAGGGGGGAATGTATATTCCAGTAAATCATGGCGTGCCAGATATACCAGGGTTGTCCCAGGTCTACCAGCAGGGCAAAAATGACCAGCAGGTAGCCCAGAAATGCGGTCAGAATGGCCGGTCTAGCCACGGAGTGGTATTTCTCCCGGCCAAAGATGTAGACGATGCCGGCTAAAGTGAAGCCACCCGCCGCCAGGGCGACACCGCAGTACAGGTCAAAACTGATCCAGAACCCCCAGGGACGGCCGTCACTCAGATTGCTGATGGCGCCCAGTCCATTGATGTAGCGAAGCACCATTGGTATCAGCCCCAGGATAACCAAGCAGCCCAGGATGAAGGTGCCGATAGGTAAAGACTGTCTCAATTGTCTCATTTTACCTTCTCCTTTTGCTTCTCTTCTTCACCGGCTTTTTGGCCTATCTTTTGCTGGCGCTGGACAAGCCAGTATATACCGGCCATGGCTGCCGCTACGCCGACGAGCACGGGGGGCACAGCAGCCATGGCACGCTCCGCATTGATGGTAACCGGTACGGATGGGAGGGTGGGGAAACCTATTTCCTCAAAGGGAACCGGGGAGAGATATAGCCAAGAAGTGCCCCCTACTTCTTGAGCTCCGTAGATGTGGTTTACGTATTTATCCGGGTGCTCGGCAATGCGCCTCTGGGCTTCGGCAATGAGCTCATCTCGTTCGCCGAACTTCAGAGCGCCGGTGGGGCAGGTGGTTACACAGGCTGGCCTTAGGCCAGCGCCCTGCCGGTCGGCGCAGAAGGTGCACTTGCGAATCCAGGGAATGGGCTTGTCCCATTCAAAGTTGGGTATGCCAAAGGGACAGGCTACCATACAGTAGCGGCAGCCGATGCATTTGCCTTCGTCGTAGGTTACCGGTCCCGCTTCTGTTTTTTCCAGGGCGCCGACAATGCAGGCTTCGGCACAGCCCGGCTCCTGGCAGTGCATACACTGCTGCTTGTTGAAGACCCATTGGAACTTGCCGTTATACTCCAGTTCGGTAAAGTTTATCTTGGTAAAGGTATAAGCCGACATTTTGGGCGGGTTCTCACAGGTTCCTGAATTGGTAGTCTTCTCGGCAGGCAGCTCGTTCCACTGCTTGCAGGCTACCTGGCAGGCTCTACATCCTATGCATTTGGTCGCATCGTATAGTACTCCTTTACTCATCTTATGCTCTCCTCACATTGCACAGGAATGTCTTGTATTCCGGAATGGCAGTGTTGGCGTCACCCACGTGGGGGGTAAGAATATTACCGCTATCACCGGTGGCCATACCGCTGTAGCCGAAGTGCCATATCACGCCGATCTGGTGAATTGTTTTCCCGGCTACGTTTAGCGGCCGGAAGCGTTTGGTGACTACCGCCACGGCGGCAATGTCCCCGCGTGCTGAGCTTACGATAACCCTATCGCCATTGTTGATGCCCTTTTCCGCCGCCAGCTCCTCACCCATCTCCACGTACATTTCGGGCATCAGCTCCACCAGCCAGGGAAGGTTGCGGGTCATGATACCGGTCTGCCAGTGTTCCGTGCAGCGATAGGTGGTGCCTACGTAGGGGAACCTTTCCGGGGTGCCCCGGTTGTTCATAAAGCTGCCGACAAAGGAACAGGGGTTATTCTTGGTGTGCGACATCAGGTTTTTATCTAACGGGCTCTCCCAGGGTTCATATACCTCGGGTACCGGCCCCTCGGCTAGCCCATAACCCCAGAGACGGGCAACACCTTCCGGCTTCATAATGAAGGGCAGGTACTTCTCTCCCGCCTTAGCCTGATTTATCGGTGGCCAGCCTCCATCGGGCACATCGCCCTGCCATTTGGTTTCGGCGGTGTAGTTAAGGATAACCGGGTGTTCGCTGTCAAAGGGCTTGCCGTTGAGGTCAACGGAAGCCCGGTTGTAGATAATGCGCCGGTTGACCGGCCAGCACCAGGCCCAGTTGGAGTACAGCCCGATTTGCTTGGGATGGGCATCTATCGGGTCGGTCTTCTTGGCTTTATTGCCCGCCTCCTCGGTATACATGTTGCAGTAGAGCCAGTTCCCGGAACTGGTGGTGCCATCATCCTTGAGCGCACCGAAGCTTGCTGCCAGCTTGCCGGTGGTCAGGTCGTAGCCGTTTATCTCCTTGGCTACGGCGTCGGCAGTGATGTGCGCCCCGTAATTCCAGTCCAGGTTAGTTACCGCATCGCGTGCCGGCGCGGCGCTGTCGGCTTGATAGAGCTCCTTTAGCTTGAGCATGACCAGGTTCATCGCCTCAAGGTCAGCCATGGCTTCTCCGGGTGGGTCCACTGCCTTATAGCGCCACTGTGCCCAGCGGCCGCTATTGGTGATGCTTCCCTCCTTTTCGTAGGAGCAAGCCATGGGCAGGATGAATACTTCAGTCTTGATATCAGCCGGATTTACCCCCGGTCTCTTCCAGAACTCGGCGGTCTCATTCAGCCATATGTCGGCGGAAACCAGCCAGTCCAGGTTACCCAGGGCTTCCCGTTCTCCGTTGGAGTTGGGACCGCCGGAGGCCGGGTTCTGACCCCAGGCCCAGAGCCCCTTGATTTTGTCCTGGCCCATTGCCTCAAACATGCCGATATGGGTGTAGTTCACGCCGGGGTCACACTTGGGCAGGTAATTAAAACCGAAGTCGTTAGCCCCGGTGGCGGCATTGCCGTACCAGGCTTTAAGCAGACTGACGATATACTTTTTGTAGTTACCCCACCAGTTAGCGCTCTTGTCTCCGGCCAGCCCCTGGGGCGTGATGGTAGCCGGACAGGAGCGGTCAAGATAGGCGTCCAGATTACTATCGCCCTCTTTGGGTATGGCGAGGTAGCCGGGCAGAATGTGGGCTAACAGGCACATATCAGTCGAGCCCTGAACATTGGACGTGCCGCGCAGGGCATTGATACCACCGCCGGCAATACCCATGTTGCCTAGCAGGAGCTGGAGTATGCCGTAGGCTCTGATATTCTGGGTACCATAGGTATGCTGGGTGGCGCCCATAGCATACATCAGGGTGCCTGCCTTGCCCTTTTGCCCGGTGGCGGTGTAGGTGCGGCAGACCTCCAGATAAACATCCTTCGGGGTGCCGGTAATATTACAGACAGTATCAACGTCATAGCGTGAGAAATGCTTCTTGAGTAGCTGGAATACGCAGCTGGGGTTCCGCAAAGTCGAGTCGGTAGCGGGAGTGGTTTTATCCGCGTATTTCCAGGTTGCCTTGGCTGCAGCGCTGTATTTACTATCTTTCAGTTCACCAAATAGCCCCTCGTGGAAGGTAAATCCAGGATTAACAATAAGCGCGGCGTTGGTATATTGCTTTACATAATCCATATTGTAATTCTGTGGGTTTTGCTCCATATCATTGAGCACGTAGTTAATCATGCCACCGACGAAGGCGATATCCGTGCCCGACCTCAATGGAGCGTAGATATCAGCTTTAGAAGAGGTGCGGGTGAAACGCGGGTCAACGTGAATAAGTTTGGCCCCCGCCTCCATTGCCCTTTCCACCCATTTAAAAGATATGGGGTGGTTCTCAGCGGCATTGGAGCCGATAATCAGAACGCAGTCAGCGTTTCTGATATCAATCCAGTGATTGGTCATTGCCCCCCTGCCGAAACTTTCCGCCAAACTGGCGACAGTGGAGGAATGTCAGAGGCGGGCACAGTGTTCGAGATAAACCACGCCCAGGGCGCGGTTCATCTTAGCCAGCAGGTAGCACTCCTCGTTATCCAGCTCCCCACCACCAAGGCCGGCGATGGCATCGGTTCGGTTTGCCTTGGCGTTCCAGTTCTGGTCGCGGGTGGACTTGACTCTCTGGGCGATGGTATCCAGCATCCAGTCCCACGATTTCTCTTCCCAGTCGGTTGAGTTGGGAGCCCGATACAGAGGCTTGGTAAGTCGGAACGGGTTAAGCTCACCATTTACCTGGTGAACCTGGGACATGGCTAAACCCTTGGGGCACAGCGACCCCTCATTGATGGGGTGGTCCGGGTTCCCCTCTACCTTGATGATGCCATCTTCATAGGCGTGTACGATGGCGCCACAGCCTACCGAGCAGTAGCAGCAGATGGTGCTGGTTTCCTTGACCTTCTTTTTTAGGGGAAACTCTTTGGGAGCCGCCCAGATGGTGGTATCGGAAAGAAAAGGAAAAGCCACCGTGGCACCAACGCATGCCCCGGACATTTTGAGGAAATCTCTACGGTTTAGTTCCAAAGTTGCCTCCTTTCTGTTGGGCTAAGAAGCCTTGCGGGCAATAAAACGGGGACAATACTGCCTTGGTCATTTTGTCCCCGTTTGCCTCAAGATTAGCTTCACTCATTCAATCCTTCTTTATTTGGCTGAAGTGGGCTCTATTAATATTTTATCACTGTCCAATTCTTCCAGCCAGATGGTTGGTGGCTTCTACTTAGCCTCAACCTTAACTTCAGCCTTGGCCTCCTTCGCTTGGGTAACCCGCCTCGCCCTGGCTTCCTTGATGGCGGCATAGATACCGCCGATGTTCAGGTACCAGACGAGCACTACCGGTATTATTATCACCGGTGTCATTATCGCTATCGCTACTATAATCTGCCATTCCATAATCACTTATTGTCCTCCTTCCCGGTTATTTTTCTCTAACGGCAGTGTCACATCTGTTTCACTTTGGCAACTGCTTTAGCCTCCTTCTCCCGGGCAACCCGCCTGGCTCTGGCTTCTTTGATGGCAGCATAAATGCCACCAACATTCAGATACCAGACGAATGCAGCTGGGAAAAGGATAATGGGTACGGCTATTACTAGCGCTACAACGAATTCCCACTGCATTGCCCACCTCCTTCCTTCCTTTCCTGGCCGTTACTTAATAGAGAGGGGGAAGGGTGGGGTTTGGAGCTAAGCCGAAGAGAGCTTTCTTTTCCACAATCCCCCCCTTCCTCTAACCTCTAACTCAGCCTACCACCTTACCCGTAGACCTTGCTTCCGCCGTGATACCTATTTAGGGGCGCCAAAATCTAGTGATTTATACTTAATCAGGGCAGTTTAAAACTAGGTAATTATGCCTAGATCAGGCGTGAGCCAGTCTAGGGTCGTAACCGGGTTAATACCATAGCTAGCTGGGGTGTGGTAGAATAGGCAGGTAAGGAGGTCAGCCTGTTGGGTGAGATACGGGTTTTAATCGCTGATGACCATGCCGTGGTCCGGGAGGGCACTCGCCAGATTCTGGAGCATGAGCCCGACCTGAAAGTGGTTGCTGAGGCGGCTGATGGCGATGAGGCGGTGAAGTTGACCGGCAGCAGTAAGCCAGATGTGGCCATAATTGATATCTCCATGCCTCGTGTCGATGGCATCGAAGCTACCAGGCAGATCAAGGCTCTCTATCCACAGGTGGCCGTTTTAATACTTACCGCCTATGATGATGACCAGTTTGTCTTCAGTCTTATGGAGGCGGGTGCCGCTGGCTACCTGCTCAAAAGCGTGCGTGGCAGTGAGCTTGTTGAGGCTATCCGTGCCGTGTACTCCGGGGAGTCGGTGCTGCACCCATCGATTGCCCGCAAGGTGCTGAACCGCTTTGTGCCTTCTCTGGATAAGGGCCAGAGGCAGGAGCCTCCCGAGACACTCAGCCAGCGGGAAATGGAAGTCCTCCATCTGGCGACTCAGGGTTTGAGTAACCAGGATATTGCCGATACGCTTTCGCTCAGCCTGCGTACTGTTCAGGCTCATCTGGGGCATATCTTTAACAAGCTGCGGGTTAGCTCGCGGACGGAAGCCGTAGTACGCGCCTTAAAAGAGGGCTGGATTACCCTTGACGATATACCCTGAAGGTTAAATCAATTGGGGATACTTGAGGTATGGACGGAGCACCCAGGACCTTGATTAGCCGTCTGCTCAGGCTCATTAGTAAGCCGGCTTTTTGGCTCATTATAATTTTGCTGGCGCTTATTACCCTCCCTCACTACGGGGAAGCCCTGCCCCAACCGGCATTTCTGACTCATGCCACCTCTAATCTTGGTCTAACCCGGCACAGCTTTGAGCGAATTCTCTATCTGGCTCCGATAGTCTGGGCTGGTTTTTTATTCGGCTGGTGGGGTGCTTTTATTACCTCATTAGCTGCCCTGGCCTGTATGTTGCCTCGTGTCGTTTTCATCTCTATCACCCCCCTGGACGCTTTTTTTGAGACCAGCGCCGTTTTTGTTGTCGGCAATGTACTGGCGGTTAGCTTTGATTCACTACGACGGGAAAGGGAGCGCCGCGCCCAGCTGGAGGCGACCCAGCAGGAACTACAGACATCCGAGGCGAGATACCGGGAGTTATTTGAGAATGCCCATGATGCTATCTGGCTCCATGATTTGGACAAAAATATCGTGGCGGCTAACCGGGCCTGTATCTCTTTGACCGGATATGAACCGGAAGAGCTATACCACTTGAACGCCAATAGCCTGTTCCCGGCGGAGAGCCTGGAGGTTATCCATAGCATAGAGCAGGGTATTCTGGAAGGTAAAGCGGCTAGCTTTATTGCCGAAATAAAGCTTATCCGGAAGGACAAGAGCGAAGCCTTTGTCCAGCTGGCTACCAGTCTGGTCTTTAACCAGGGCGAGGTTGCCGCCTTCCAGCATATTGCCCGGGATGTTACCGAACAGAGACGGATGCAGGAGAATATGCGTTTCTATTTGCAGCAGGCAATCAGGGCTCAGGAGGAGGAAAGAAAGCGCATCTCCCGTGAGCTTCACGATAGCACCATTCAGAGCCTGGTGGTGCTCTCGCGCCAGCTGGACACCCTTACTTCCGGTGATAAAAAATTGCCTGCCGATACTCATCACCACCTGGAGAAACTGAGGCAACAGACCAGTAATATTATGGATGAAGTGCGCCGTTTGAGCCAGGACCTGCGGCCGGCGGCACTGGACCGCCTCGGTCTATTATCAGTCCTGGAAGGGCTGGCCTCCGATGTGGCCCAGTACTCCAGGATTAAAACCAGGGTTAATTTGATTGGTACCGAACGCCGTCTCCCCGAAGAAGTCGCCCTGGTGCTTTTCCGCATCACTCAGGAGGCATTGCGGAATGTATGGCGTCATTCCGGGGCGACTGAGGCTGAGGTTACCGTTGAATTTGAGCCGAAACAGACCAAGGTAACCGTCAGTGACAATGGCAAAGGCTTTGACCTCCCCCGGCCGATAGGCGACCTAGCCCGGGATGGCAAACTCGGCCTGGCCGGTATGCAGGAACGGGCCAAGTTGCTCGGTGGTACTTTAAAAGCGCAATCCGAGCCGGGTAAGGGGACTCAAATAACCGTAGAGCTACCCTTATAATTATATTATAATAGTTACCAGCGCTCCTCTTCGGTAACCAGGCTCATCTCGTTGCTACTCATGCCTACAGAAAGCATTCGCCTTGCCCTTTAGCGCCTTTACTTGATATAATAGCTATGGCTATTATGACATAGGTGGCGCATTCGTCTAGCGGGTTTAGGACACCTCCCTCTCAAGGAGGAGATCACCGG
>CAZMTT010000040.1:0-10696 GCA_964569555.1 uncultured Dehalococcoidales bacterium
AGAGCAGCGGTTTCCTAAACCGCGTGTCGGGCGTTCGAGTCGCCCCAGGGGTACTTATTTATGGCTAACTTCGGGACAGATGAATTTATCAAAAGAGATTTCAGCCGAAGACCTCTACTTTGACTTGCAAGCCTCCTGGGGCATCACCAAACATATGGGTGGCTTAAAGGCCACCGATGAACTTATTGAGTTATGCCATATCACCGCGGATAAATATGTACTGGTGGTCGGTTGTGGCATTGGCCTTACCTCTTGCTACATGGCTAAAAAATACCGCTGCCGGGTGCTCGGCGTAGATATTTCGGCAAAGATGCTTGACTGGTCCCGGAAAAGGGCCCGCAAAGCGGGTGTCACCGACAGGGCTGAATTTATGCTCGCCGATGTGCAGGACCTCCCCTTCAACGATAACCTCTTTGATGCCGTCATTAGCGAATCGGTAACCGCCTTTCCCCCCGATAAAGAGAGAGCCGTCAGCGAGTATGTGCGGGTGATAAAACCGGGCGGATATGTCGGGCTTAATGAGTGCACCTGGCTAAAAGAACCGCCGCCGGAATTAGCTGAATACATCTCTCGCACCATAGGAAGTCAGTTTTTCACTACTGATGGCTGGCAGGAATTAACCGCCGGCGCTGGCTTGAGAGACATGATAGTGAGAACCTATAAAATCAACGCTCTGAGCCAATGGCTTTATGAGGTCAGGCAGTTTGAGTTCAGCGATTTTTTCAGAGCCTGGTATCAATTTCTATCCCAATATACCAAAAGCCCAGACTTCCGCAGAATAATAAAAGAGAAGTTTCTAGCCGGGCTGTCCCTCAAGATATTCCGCCAATTTTTCCAGTATCTGGGCTACGGAATACTCGTTGGTCAAAAATAAGCCCTCTATTTAACCGTGACCGTCCCGGTGCTATCAATCAAACTATGACCGAAGGCACGCCTAGAGGTTAATTTTTGCCCCAAATTATGTTAATATAAGTAGCGTAGGAGTGTAGCTCAGTTAGGGAGAGCAGCGGTCTCCAAAACCGCCGGTCGGGGGTTCGAGTCCCTCCACTCCTGCCATGCCGAGGTGGCGGAACACGGTAGACGCGCTAGCTTGAGGGGCTAGTGGGCTTCGGCTCGTAGGAGTTCAAATCTCCTCCTCGGCACCAAAATGCGGAAGTAGTTCAGCGGTAGAATGCCTCCTTGCCAAGGAGGAGGTCGCGAGTTCGAATCTCGTCTTCCGCTCCAGCTTAAGCCAAGCCAGCCAGCAGGCTGGCTTTTTACTTATCAGGCCACCGCTATTTACAGCTAACGCTTCCGCCTGAGCAGGATGAACACCGCCCCGAGAATAACAATGGCACCGATACCAATCCAGGTCAACATGACTGGTCTCCCTTCATTATTGGTCAACCCCTAGTCGGGATACAGCTCTGCCCAAAACAAGGGAGCTATACGCCTTAGGGCGAGGCGTATAGCTCCAACAGAGGTGAGGAGGCTTTCCCTTGGTCTGGAATAGGCAAATCAATCGGTGAAAAGAGGTAATAGCGAATGCTGGCCACCTCTACCTGACCTCAACTACGCCACTGACTAACCGGTCTATCTCCTGCTCCGCATCCGGGCCAATCTCAATGCCCAGCTGATGCAACCTCCTTACGGTATCCCTGACTCTGGTCTTATTCTCACTTAAGAAATCAAAAAGGGCGCCCTTGCCTTTGGCGGTAAGCTGGTAGCCGTTCAGGCTGCTCTCCTTAAGATAGCCCCGCTTCACCAGAGAGCTGTATAAATAGCCGATGTATTCCCCGGTAACATCCATCGGGCGCTCCAGCAGCTTCTTGCCGGCACTCTTGTCAACCGCAATCACCATTAAAATGACCATTTCACTGGGAAACATCACTCCCCCTAATTGCCAACAGTCTAATATAATAGCACATTATATGCTTAATGTCAATATTTTAAGCATATTTATGGTGACATTTGGGGAAAATTATTGTCCTGAAACTACCGGGGGCGGGCAAGCCCGGTTCAGGCTTGCATCACGGTTAATTTTGCCCTAAAATAAGAAAGCCCAATTGTCTGGTGCCGAAACCAGGCTGGCGGGCAGAGCGAGGCGACGTAGCCAAGAGGATAAGGCGGGGGTCTGCAAAACCCCTATTCACCGGTTCGAATCCGGTCGTCGCCTCCATTTTATTTGGGGATTAGAGAGAAGAATTACCCTGGAGTAACCCCTACTGAACATGGTCAGCCAGGGTCTGGAAAATGCGCAGATAGTCGTGCAGGTATCGGGTGACCAGGAACCGCTTTTGCACCCGGCGCCGGCCGGCGCTACCGAGCCGGTACGCCGTCTGCCTGTCCCGCAATAAGCCGGTAATAGATTCCACCCACTCATTCAGTGATTTGGCCAGGAACCCGGTTCTGTTGTGCAACACCTGCAGGGCAATTCCGCCGACATCACTCCCCACCACCGGGCAGCCCTTCCACAGTGCCTCGGAAACAACCAGCCCGAAGCCCTCGCGTATTGATTTCTGGACGACCACGCTGGCTGCCTGCTGAAAGGCATTAATCTCCGGGCTGCTCACGCCGTTCTGCCCCCACAGGATAAGAGTATCGCTGCGGTCACCGGCATAGGTAACGATATTTTGATAGCATGACTGGGTTTCCGGGTCATCGTCAGCCCCACCCCCCATCAACACCAGCTGCAGGTCGGGAAATTCCCGCTTCAATACGTCAAACACGTCGATCACCCCGCAGAAGTCCTTCCACGGGTCAAAACGGGATAGCATGAAGATAAAGGGGCGCGCCGGGTCAACACCGTAGCGCACCAGGACGCGGTGTACCTCCTCATCACCGAGCCGGCGGTTCTGGGAACTGAAGGGGTCTATACCCGGGGCCGCCGCGAAACAGCGCGGACCCCGAAAATTCGGGGGGAAATACTGTTTTCGGGTAAAGATAGCCGCGTCGTAGAGCTCAACATAGGGCTTCAAAAACTCCCAGAAATGGGGCTGGGGGGTGGTGAGGTCAATGTGACAGCGCCATATCCAGATACTGCCATTCTGATGACCGTTCCCCTGGCGCAGCAGGTGCAAAACACCGGCCGGCTGGGGGTCGTGGACGACCACAAAATCATAGCTCCCGTTGGAACTCAGCAGCTCGGCGTTAAGAGTATTGTACTTTAACCAGGCGGCTTTCATTTCCGGGGTGAATGGCAGCGGCATCCCCTGGAGCCCATTGTGCATCGCCTTGGTGACCTTGTAGAACTCATCCGCCCCCCGCAGGATGCGCCATTCGGCATTTAAGCCCAGGTCACCCAGCAGGGGGACTAAAGCCTTTAACAGCTCGGCTACCCCGCCACCGGCGGCGGTGGCATTGAGATGGAGCACTCGGGCTCCAGCCAGCGGTCGGGCTGATGCCCGCAACTGCTCAATGTATTCTTCTCCCAACAGAGAAGTGTAGTCACTCAATGAACGCTGGCCGGTAAGAACACATTGAGTCATTTATTCGTCTTATCCTGAAAACTTTACTGCGGGCACAACCACGCCTCCCCTTCTCCCACCACTAACGCGGCAACTGGTTGATATTGACATGACAAGAGAATTGTGCTATACAAAATCATGATATCTATTACTTAATATATTTTACTATATTAATATTACATGAATTATATTTCAAGTTAATCATATCATAATTTTTTTGTCAAGTAGTTTACCGGGTAATTTGGGCTGGATTTCTAAAATGAATAAGTGGTCTTTCATCACCAACCACGGTCTGGTGCTGGCGGCGGTCGCCAGGCACCCCCGTAAGACTACCCGCCAGATCGGTGATGCGGTCGGCATCACCGAGAGAGCGACGCATAAGATTATCAATGACCTGGAAGCCGCCGGTTATGTCACCAAGCTCAAGATGGGCCGGCGCAATGAATACCTGGTGCACCCGGAGGTACCCTTGAAAGAGGGGGCTAACGGCGGCACCGCGGCCAGGGAACTGCTGGCCATGCTGGGCTGGAAACCGAAGAAAAGCTAGTCTGATACGATATTAACCGAATGGCTCACCAAATAGAAATGCGGCGATAAGACCAGCCAGTATGAGAGCGCCGAGGATTACGATAATAAAGGTATTTCTAGAAGCAAACGCAGCTTTCTTCTTTTTAGGGCAGATGACCCGGCCCTCTTTTTTGGCCTTGGCGTCCAGATAAAATCCGAAGGCGGCGCCAATCCCGATGCCAATGGGTAGCCCGCCGCCTTTTAAAGCAGCACTAAGCGCTACCCCAATCCCCGAACCGATTGCCATCCCAATGCCGATGTATTGCCCCTCAGTGACCAGCTTATGCTGCTTCTGAAGATGCTTGGTAATATCACCAATTGCCTTAAAATAGCTCTTCTTGGCTTCTTTGGACATCAGGGAAAGGTTGGCCAAGTCATTGGTCAGTGCGGTGATTTCCTGTTTACGGCTCTGGCACTCGGTGCAAATAGCCGAGAAACTATCGACTCTCCGCGCCAGGCACAGCAGCAGGTCTAATTTATACTTCTGGTAATCTTTCTCGCTTAAGGTATCTTTTTGCCAGTTAATCCGCTTCTCGATACCGTAATACCAATCACTGTAAACTTCCATATTTCTATTCTTGAATTAAACTCTTATGTCCCGATTATCTGCTTCGCCTCTTCGGCAAACTCACCCGGCACCAGTATCTTGACCTGTCCCAGACCATCCAGGGTAATCCCATAGATGGGACCGGCGCTCTCATACTTTAATAGCACCGGTATCCCCTGGCTCTCCAGCTTTGACTTGATGGCATAAGCCACCAGTTCACCCTGAACTTTATGAACCACGACCAAGTCCGGACTGTTTTTACCCATACTGATACTTTACCTGTTGACTGCCATTATAAACTGATAGCGACCCGAAGGGGAGTATATCCTGGTTAAGGTTTTCTTTCCATAATCAGTTTAAAGAGTGAGTCTAACTCAATTTTGTCCATCGCCCGTAGCTTCAGGGGCACAGACTGCCCCGTTATTTTCAACTCAACCCTTTCTCTGGGAAGGAGGCCTACGATGGACATAACAATGCCAATTGATACCAGGCCCAGGCCCGGCGGGTCTAACCAGCCGATATCAAAAAACTGGGTAACCACAATGGCGAGTATAAGCAGGGTAATACCGCCAAATAGCGCTATAACCCGCCTTTCCTGTTCGTATTTAATGCTCTTGATATGACTGTACTCAATATCTCTGACTAAATGGCCCTTCTTTATTAACAGCCTTTTACTCAAAATGTAAACAGTAGCGTCCCGCAGGTTATACTGTCTTTCAAAGGTCTCACCTTTGGTAAGACACTTCTCAATTTCTCTGGGAACAAGCTCCATTTACCTGTCTCCTGTAAACCCCGGTTCACCTTCCCAGACCCAAACCAAAAAAGGCGCCAGCTACCACCTTTTTCCAGTGGTTTCCAGTGCCCTTCTCATCTCCAGCAGTCTCCTAAAGTTGCCCCAAATGACCTTTTAGTGAGCTTACATGCTGTTTTTGAGTGTAGTCCCTGCCGCCATCAATGTCAAGACCCGGCTCCTACATGCAAACCCATTGTGCAACTGCGTAAAGACGTCACCAGAATCTTGACGCCCATAACGCTAATGCTTACAATGGCATCAACAATAACGCCGGGGTGGCGGAATTGGCAGACGCAGCGGACTTAAAATCCGCCGGACTTAGTCCTTGTGGGTTCGAGTCCCGCCCCCGGCACCAGATAATTCATTCCCTACCGCTACTCCCCCATTGACAAGCCTATTTAGGAAGACTAAACTCAAGTCCTAACTTGTAAAATAGTGTTAAAACAACTTACTGCTTTAGGAGGCAGCGAAAGTGACTAGCGAAAATGTTGAGCTAACTGGCGTGGAGAAGCCAGATAAATCCTCCCAAATGCCAACCAGACCAATCCCTCAAATCCTGAAAGAAGTAGAGAACAATATTAAAGAAGCTGTTGAGGCAGCAAGAAGAGCTGAAGAAGCTGCCAAGTCAGCCAAACAGGCGGCGGCAACGGCCGCAAAGTCATCTGAGGATGCGGCTAAGAGGTCTCAAGAGACACGTAAAGCCGGGGAAAAAGTTATCCAGAACGCCACCCAAGCCGCTGGCGAAGCGGCCGCCAAAGCCGAAGAGATGGCTAAGGAAGCTAACAAAGCCGTCCAGGATGCAGAAAGCAAAGCTCAGGATGCTGAAAAGGAAGCGAGAATAGCGGCTCAAGCGTATAAGAGGGCAATCGCCGCAGCTAGGGAAGCTGCTGAAACAGCGACTAAGACATCCGAGGAGGTAGCCATAAAGGCTAAGGAAGCTGTACAGGCAGCCACAACGGCAGCTGACCAGGCAACCAAGAGAGCCGAGGAAGCGGGTGCCGCAGGCAGAGAAGCTGTAGCATTGAAGGTTATGCTTCAAAAATCCGGTGTAGCCACCAAAACTGACTCTAGCCGAGAGAGCGGTTCTTGAGGTGCCGTCCCATATATATTTCTCTAAAATGTTATAATTACGGTGCTTGAAGGGCAGGGACAGCGGACTTAGAGTCCGTTAGCTATGGACGGTGTAGGTGATGGGCATAATAAGGGCACTGGATACCGCCGGTTTTGGCGGTGAAAGGTGCCCATCTTAAGCTTTACTACTATTATGGGGGGTTAAAAATGGATGAATATGAGCAGACTATAAAACTCAGAGAACTCTGGACCAGGTCTATAATGATATGGGGGCAGGTTTTAATACCGCTAGGAGCTTCAATTATTGCTTTCTTTGTCTATCAAACCGCCAAGGATGGGTTCTCCAGCAATGATTTTAGTATTTTGCTGATAGGATGGTGTCTTCTTGCAATTTGCATGTTTTATTGGCGCTGGATTGTACACCATATAGATGAGCAGATAATTGAACTGTACCCTGTAATTTTAAAGTTGGAAAGTGAAAAGGGGTGGGAGATTAATATCAGACACTTCTACAACAATCTATCTGAAAAATCGAACAAAAGGTTAATCCATGAACTTGGATTGGAATCTCTGCCCAAAGTTTATGATGATTTTGTAGATGAGGTGAGCAAAAAAAGTAAAGTGAAAAAGGTAAGTGAAAAAGGTATTGACCAGTATGGTCTATTACTAGATTGCTGGCGCAGGTACGGCATTAAAGCGGTAAGTGATAGAGGGCACAAGCCCCAGGATATTGCTGCAGATATCATCTTAGCCTTTTTACTTTTTCTTATTCTTCTTCTGATAATCGGTGCATGGGCATGGATGCCCTCATTAATATTGTTCTTATCTTTATTGTATTGGAGGATTAAACGTTACTGGGGGAGACTTATATAGTTTTGTTTATACTGCGTAATAATCGAACCTTATTTAAAACAGCCCTTGACTATTTAAAAAATATGCTATAATAGCCAAAATAAAAATGCCTTGGATAGTAATACTACTGGGTTACTTTCTGGGCGCTATCCCCACCGCCTATATTGCCGGGCGTCTGCAGGGGAAGAACATCCTTCAGCTGGGTGACCGAAACGTGGGTGCGGCTAATGCCTTTCGCCATCTGGGGGCAAAGGCGGGAACTGCGGTATTCATTATTGATGCCGGCAAGGGGTTCCTGGCCATTCTCCTCGCCCAGACAGCCAATCTACCCCTGATGACCTCCCTGTTTGCCGGTGCGGCGGCCGTTATCGGCCACAACTGGTCAATCTTTATCGGCTTCCGAGGGGGGCGGGGGGAGAGCACCACCATTGGCGTCCTGCTCAATCTAATCACCCAACCGATGCTGATTGTCGCCGGACCGGCGCTGGCCAGCCTTCTTATCAAGCGGAATATGATTCTGACCAGCTGTGTGCTGTTTATGCCACTGCCACTGATAGGCTGGTGGCTGGGGGTACCCGGGGTGCTTATTGGCTACGGCATCGCCCTGCCCTGTCTGGTCGGTATCACTGACTACGTCAAGGGAAGGCTACCGGTCCGCGTCTCGGGGGCAGGCAGCGCCTAGCCGCCCTTCTTTTTCAGCACGGTGCGGACTGCCTGCGCAATGTCTTTAGCGGTAAGCCCGTATCTCTCCAGAAGCTGGCCGGGCTTGCCCGATTTGGCATAGGTATCTTTGATGGCCACAAACTCCATAGGCACCGGACGGTGTCTGGCAACCACCCGTGCCACGGCGCTGCCCAATCCGCCATGCTCCAGGTGCTCTTCAGCAGTAACAATCGCCCCGGTCTCGGCCGCGGCTATAATAGCCGCCTCATCAACCGGCTTGAGGGTGGGCATGTTGAGCACCCGGCAGTCAATACCTTCTCTTTTAAGATTAGCCGCCGCCTCCAGGGCAGCGGTGACCATCACCCCGATGGCGATGATAGTTGCCTGACCGCCCGGCCGCAGGGTTACCGCCTTGCCCAGCTGGAAGCGGTAGCTCCGCTCATAGACCAGGGGCAGTTTGGGGCGGGGCAAGCGGATGTAGAAAGGCCCGTAACTAGCCGCGGCGGCTCTCACCGCCTGGACGGTCTCAATGGCATCGGCGGGGACGATTACGGTAAAACCGGGAAAAGAGGTAATCAGCGCCAGGTCCTCTACTGACTGGTGCGAGGTGCCATCCTCACCCACGGTGATACCACCATGGGTGGTGACCAGCTTGACATTGAGTCTGGGCTGGGCGATTGACATGCGAATCTGGTCATAACAGCGCCCGGGGACAAAAACGGCGAAGGTGCTGGCAAAGGGAATTTTGCCGGCCGCCGCCAGACCGGCGGCAATACCAATCATGTTCTGCTCGGCAATGCCACAGTCAAAGGAGCGCTCCGGGAACTCAGCGGCAAAAAACTGGGTCATGGTTGAGCGACACAAATCGGCATCCAGCATAACGATGTCTGGATTCTCCCTGCCCAGCTCAACCAGGGTCTTGCCATAGGCATCCCGCAGGGAAACTGCTTCTGCCATGGCTATGCCAGCTCCTTCAAGGCTATCTCTACTTCCTCGGCACTGGGGGCTTTGCCGTGAAAATCGGCGTTGTTCTCCATAAAGCTGACCCCCTTGCCCTTGATGGTATGGGCAATGATAACCGTCGGCTTTCCCTTTATCTTCCTGGCCCGGCTAAAGGCGCGGCCGAGCTGGGTGAAATCGTGGCCATCAACCTCAATGACCTGCCAGCCAAAAGAGCGCCACTTCTGGGCAAAGGGCTCTGAGTTCATTATCTCACAGCACCAGCCGTCCAGCTGCAGACGGTTGCGGTCAACGATAGCGGTCAGGTTATCCACCTTGAAGTGGGCCGCCGCCATCGCCGCTTCCCATATCTGCCCCTCGTTACACTCCCCGTCACCGAGCAGGACATAGACCCGGTATGACTGCGCGTTAAGGCGCCCGGCCAGGGCGGCGCCAATGGCAAAAGAAAGCCCCTGCCCCAAGGCGCCGGCCGACATCTCCACGCCGGGGGTAAGGTTCCGGTCGGTGTGCCCCTGAAGCCGGCTGTCAAGCTGCCTCAGCGTGGCTAGCTCGGCTACCGGGAAATAGCCGCACTCAGCCAGCACCGTATAGAGCAGCGGTGCGGCATGCCCCTTGCTCAGGATAAATCTATCCCGGTCAGCCCACTGCGGGTCCTGGGGCTTATGCCTTAACACCTTGAAGTAAAGGCGGCTGACAATTTCCACCGCCGACAGCGAGCCGCCGGGGTGACCGCTGCCCGCCTTCCCGATCATGGTAACAATATGGCGCCTTATTCTCTTGGCTAAAGCTTCCATCTCTTTTAGCGACGCTGATGACGAAAAAACCTCGGCTTTGCGCTTAGCGGCCGAGGTCACTGAGGATGGATTCGTCCTTTCGGGTAACGCCATTAATACCCCTCTTATCTCCCTGAGTAATTATATAATAACTAAACACCCCCAGTCTACACTGGTTCCAGCCGTAAGTCCTTGACAAGCCGGCCAAATAATGTTAAATTGACCAGTAATTAAATATTGCAAAGGCTGCGAACAAGACTAGTAGGCTTCCAGCGAGGCGCAGAGAGTCGGGTAAGGTGTGAGCCGATGCTAACGCGGAAGCGGAATGGACTTGGGAGCCGCAAACCGAAAGTCTTAAGACAAGTAGGCTTTGTCGCCAGGGAAGCGTTACCACATCCCGGGGTATCGAGGTAGCTAATCTCCGTACCTTAGAGAGATAGTCGCCCGGCTTAAGATGGCTGGGGCTGACTAAAAAGGGTGGCACCGCGGAAGTAAACCTTCTGCCCCTTTGGGCAGAAGGTTTATTGATTAAGGGGGGCAAAAATGGTTATCATCTCACAGAGATGGCCCCGGTGGGGGCCATAATGTAAAACCAGTTTTTGAGTTAAAAAACAATAAGAAGGAGGAAATATGGAAAGAAGCAAGTTTATTCTTGATGAGAAAGACATGCCGACGGCCTGGTATAACATCCAAGCCGATCTTCCCGAGCCACTGCCACCACTGCGCCATCCCCAGACCAAGGAGCCGACACGCCTGCCTCCGCCACTCTTCTGTGAAGCTCTCAACGAGCAGGAGTTCAGCAAGGAGCGCTGGATTGAAATCCCAGAAGAGGTGCAGGCCATCTACCGTACCTGGAGACCGACGACTTTGCACCGGGCACATCGGCTGGAGAAGTATCTGGATACGCCGGCCAAGATTTTCTACAAATACGAGGGCACCAGCCAGGCCGGCAGCCATAAGCCGAACACTGCCGTAGCTCAGGCTTACTACAATAAGAAAGAGGGGGCTAAGCGCCTGGCCACGG
>CAZMTT010000041.1:0-10248 GCA_964569555.1 uncultured Dehalococcoidales bacterium
CGGTGCAGGAGCAGGCAGCGACAAAAAAGCTGCCGCCGGCGGCGATGCCAAATGATGATAGCTTTCGGGCGGCCGCCCCCAGGTAGCCGATAATGGCTTCTCGGGAGACAAAAGTGACTATCCCACCGGCCAGGAGAAAGGCGGGGATGAGGCAGGTCAGTACATGCAGGGCGATATACTCTTTCAGGGCGTTAAGCCCGCCAAAGAGAAGCTCAAGAAAAATTTCCATACTTGGTTAAATCCTCTTATTTCACGGCTGGCCAACACAGCCGGGGCCGAGACGCTCCGCCTTCTTCAGGCGCGCTCTATCCTTGGCGGCGGTGGCGTTGTTCTGCAGGGCTCTTTTCACTGTCGGGAGCAGGTGAGGGTAGTGTGCCCTCATACCATCGATATCTATGGAATAAAGCGACCAGAGCCCGTTCCTTCTCAGCTTGAGAAAGCCGGCCTCGTGGAGCGCTTTCAGGTTACGCGAAGCCCGGGTCTGGGAGATATTGAGGGCCTGCATCACCTCACAGACGCAGCACTCTCTAGTCAGCACCAGATTCAGCAGGCGGAGCCTGGTTTCATCCGAGAGCGCCTTGGTGGCCTTGATTAAGTCCTGCATTGCCTTTCCTTAATATAGCTTATATGCGGATATCCGCATATATTATTCTAGAATTTCGGGCTGATGGTTGTCAAGTTCGGAGCGGCTGATTTTTTGAACCCCGCCGTAGTGAAAGGGTATAATGATTAGCAGTGGACATTCTAGCTGAGCTCAACCCGGCGCAGCGGGAAGCGGTAGAGGCTATCCAGGGCCCGGTACTGATTCTGGCTGGTCCGGGAAGCGGTAAGACCAGGGTTATCGCCCATCGGGTGGCTTATCTCATCAGGGTTTGTGGGGTTAGCCCGCGCCATATTATCGCCGTCACCTTTACCAATAAGGCAGCCCGGGAAATGACGGACCGGCTGGCCCGGCTGGTCAGCGGTTCGGTCGGCGACTTAACCCTGGGCACCTTTCACGCTATCTGTGCCCGCATTTTGCGCCGTGACGGCAGGGCAATCGGTGTTGACCCCAAATTCGTCATCTATGACGACGAAGACCAGCTCAGCCTACTCAAGCGCAGTATCCAGGAAGTCGGCCTTGACCCGAAGCAGTATGCCCCCCGCGCCATTGCCTCCGCCATCAGCGCCGCCAAGAGCCGTATGCTGACCCCTCAGGACTACCCGCCGCGCAGCCGCAGCTACTTTGAGGAGGTGGTGGGGCGGGTCTATGAGCGCTATCAGCAGCTGCTGGCCGAGGGCAGTGCCCTCGATTTTGATGATTTATTGATGAAGGTGGTGCTGCTGTTCCGCAGTAACCCCGAGATTCTGGCTAAATACCAGACAAGATACCAGCATGTCCTGGTTGACGAGTTTCAAGACACCAATCTGGTCCAGTATGAGCTGGTCAGGCAAATCGGCGCCAAGTACCGCAATATATGCGTCGTCGGCGACCCTGACCAGTCAATCTATTCCTGGCGTTTCGCTGACCTGCGCAACATCCTCAGCTTTGAGAAAGATTACCCGGAGGCGAAAATAGTCTTTCTGGAGCAGAACTACCGCTCCACACAGCGAATTCTGGAGACGGCGTCTAACGTGATTTCGGTAAATCAGCAGCGCAAGCCGAAAGAGTTATGGACCGATAACGAGGAAGGCGAGCTGACCACGGTCGTTGAGGCCTATACCGAGATGGAAGAAGCCCAGTTTGTGGTTAATGAGGTGGAACGCCTGGTGGGTAACGGGGAAGCCAGTCTGGGTGACTGTGCCGTTATGTACCGCACCAATGCCCAGTCGAGAGCCCTGGAAGAGGCTTTTATGCGCTACGGGGTGCCCTATAAGCTGGTGGCCGGCACCCGCTTTTACGAGAGACGGGAGGTCAAGGATATTATCGCCTACCTCAGGTTGATACAGAATCAGGCCGATAGTATCAGCCTGCTCCGTGTCATCAATGTCCCTCAGCGCGGCATCGGGCAGCACAGCCTGAGCGAGCTATCGGGCTGGGCAAGGGCCAAGGGCATCCCGGAATATCAGGCACTGAAGATGGCAACCGGGCCCGAGGCGGATGAATCGCCTCCCCTCAACCCCCGTATCGTCAGGGCGATGGCGGGCTTTCTCAAACTGACCGAAGAATTAATCGCTGCCAGTAAGAAGCTGAAACTGATTGAGCTATTGGACTCGGTCCTTGAGCGCACCGGCTATAGAGAATACATTCTGGCCAAGCCAAACGGGGAGGAGCGCTGGGAGAATGTCCTGGAACTGCGCACCGTGGCCCAGGACTATGCCGATTTGAAGCCGGGGGATGGGCTGACCGCCTTTCTGGAGGGGGTAACCCTGGTGTCCGATGTTGACGGGCTTGATGAGAGTGTGGCGGCGGTAACCCTGATTACCCTGCATCAGGCCAAGGGCCTGGAGTTCCCGGTGGTGTTTATTGTCGGTATGGAAGAGGGGCTGCTGCCCCATTTTAAGTCTTTTGACGCCCCGGAGCAGATGGAGGAAGAACGGCGGCTGTGCTATGTCGGCATAACCAGAGCCAAGCGCCGGGTCTATCTGGTCCGTGCCTTCCACCGTAGCCTGATGGGGAGGACGGGAACAACTGTCCCCTCGCGTTTCCTGGCCGATATTCCGTCCCATCTGGTGGCCAGCGGTGGCTTGTGGGCGGGCGAAGAGAGCCAGATAGCTGAGGCTATTTATGCCTGGGATAAGATTCAGACTCCGGCGGTGACCACTCCCGAGTTAAAGGCGGGTGACCATGTCCGTCACCCCCAGTTTGGCGATGGGGTGGTGGTCAGCTGTCAGGAGGTGAAGGATGATAGAGAAGCCATGGTCGTCTTCAGCGGGTGGGGGCTAAAGAAGCTCCTGTTGAGCCTGGCCCGGCTGGAGAAGGTTGAATAAAACCTTACTTGACTTTTAATTTTGGGTGAGCTATACTTGGTTTTCATTCCTGATGAATAAGCATCCGTAAACGCTGACCTTGCCAGTATGCTGGCCTCGGTCAGCGCTTATTAATTAAATAAAGCCAGACCTTGTTTTCTCATCAGACATCAGAATAGAGATTTTATTTTGGTAAGTCGGGGAAAAGGTATTTAATGAAGATTGCCATTAGCGGTAAGGGCGGCGTGGGTAAGACTCTGCTGACGGCGCTCCTGGCTAAGACATTTGCTGAGTCTGGCTATTCGGTTTTAGCCATTGATGCTGACCCTGATGCCAACCTGGCGGCTACCCTCGGCTTCTCCCATCCGGAAAAGATTGTCCCCATTGCCGAGATGGAGGACCTTATTGCGGAGAGGACCGGCGCCCGCCCCGGGCAGATGGCGCCCTATTTTAAGCTAAACCCCAAGGTTGATGATATACCGGAGAAGTATGCCCTGAAGAAAGACGGCATCAGATTAATGAGGATGGGGAGACTAAAGAAGGGCGGCACCGGCTGTTATTGCCCGGAGAATGCCCTGCTCAAGGCGCTGCTCTCCCATCTGCTGCTGGCCCGAAATGAGGTGGTCATTCTGGATATGGAGGCGGGGATAGAGCACCTGGGGCGGGCAACGGCTACGGCGGTGGACAAATTAATTGTGGTGGTTGAGCCGGGGCGGCGGAGCATTGAGACGGCGTTCAATATCAAAAAGCTGGCTACCGATATTGGTTTAGCCAGTATGGTGGTGGTGGGCAATAAAATCAGAAACAAGTCGGATGAAGAGTTCATCCGCTCCAGCCTGCCCGATTTTGAATTTCTGGGCTTTATTCCCTATGACCAGGCAATCGTTGATGCTGACCTGGCGAGCGCCTCAGTGGTTGACGCCAGCCAGGCGGTCATTGGTGAAGTGAGCAATATTTATCAAGCCTTGTTACCTCATGGGGTAACCAGGCCGAAGTAACCGAGGAGGTTCCCGTGGCTTACGACGCAACCAAAATGAAGGACTGGCAGATTGCCGAAGCTGCCGAAGAAAACATGCCCACCCCCGAGGAGTTTCGCCAGAAGCTGAATCTGGAGAAAGACGAGATTCTGCCTTACGGCCGGATCGGCAAGCTCGATTTTCTGAAGATAATCGAGCGCCTGAAGGATAAGCCGGATGGCAAGTATATTGAGGTGACGGCGATTACCCCCACGCCGCTCGGTGAGGGTAAGAGCACCACCACCTGTGGTCTCATTGAGGGCTTGGGCAAGCGGGGTAAGAACGTGGGCGGCTGCATCCGCCAGCCCTCGGGTGGCCCCACCATGAATATCAAGGGGACTGCGGCGGGGGGTGGCAATGCCCTGCTTATTCCCCTGACTGAATTTTCTATGGGGCTTACCGGCGATATTAACGATATTACCAATGCCCATAATCTGGCTATGGTGGCGCTTACCGCCCGAATGCAGCATGAGCGCAACTACAACGATGAACAGCTGGAGCGGCTGACCAAGATGCGCCGCCTGGATATAGACCCGAAGAGGATAGAAATGGGCTGGATTATGGATTTCTGTGCCCAGAGCCTGCGTAATATTATCATCGGTCTCGGCGGCCGTATGGACGGCTTCCTGATGGAGTCCAAGTTTGGTATCAGCGTCAGCTCCGAGCTGATGGCCATGCTGTCCATTGTCAGGGACCTGGCTGACCTGCGGGAGAGGCTGGCCAATATCACCGTTGCCTTTGACAAGCAGGGTAACCCGGTCACCACCGCTGACCTGGAAGTAGCCGGGGCGATGACTGCCTGGATGCGCAATACGGTTAACCCCACCCTTTGCGCTACCGTGGAATACCAGCCGCTGATGGTACACGCCGGGCCCTTTGCCAACATTGCCGTGGGGCAGTCGTCTATTATCGCTGACCGTCTTGGCCTGAAGATGTTTGACTATCATGTTACCGAGAGTGGCTTCGGGGCTGACATCGGCTTTGAGAAGTTCTGGAACGTAAAGTGCCGTTACAGCGGTCTCAAGCCGCATGTGTCGGTGCTGACCACCACCATCCGTGCCCTGAAGATGCACGGCGGCGGGCCCAAGGTAGTCGCCGGTCTGCCCCTGCCTGATGAATACACCAGAGAGAACCTGGGGCTGCTTGAGAAGGGCGTTGCCAATATGGTGCACCATATTAATATCATCAAGACCTCCGGTATCAAGCCGGTGGTCTGTATCAATCGCTTTCATACCGACACTGATGCTGAGGTTGCCCTGGTTAGGAAGACGGCCGAAGCCGCCGGCGCCCGCTGTGCCGCCGCTACCCATTGGGCTGAAGGCGGTGACGGCGCTCTGGAGCTGGCTGATGCCGTCATTGAAGCCAGCGAAGATGAGAACGATTTTAACTTCCTGTATCCCATGGAGATGAAGCTGAGGGAGCGGGTAGCCAAGATTGCCCAGGTGGTCTACGGGGCTAATGGTGTTGACTGGGCGCCTGAGGCCGAGAGTAAGGCCAAAGCGCTGGAGTCGGACACTAAATATGATGACTATACCACCATGATGGTGAAGACTCATTTGAGTCTTACCCATGACCCGGCGGTGAAGGGGGTGCCCCAGGGGTGGACTCTGCCCATCCGTGATGTGCTTATCTATTCCGGGGCTAAATTTCTCTGCCCCTGTGCCGGGGCGATCAGCCTGATGCCGGGAACATCATCTGATCCGGCTTTCCGCAGAATTGATGTTGATGTCAAAACCGGCCAGGTCAAGGGGGTATTCTAGCCATAGGTATAAGTGGTAACGGAGGTCTGGTTTGAGCTTTAATATTGCGGTTGCGGGAAAGGGTGGTAGCGGCAAGACATCGGTAGCTGGTCTGGTTATCCGCTACCTGCACAGAAGCGGCGCCAGCCCAATCCTGGCTATTGACGCCGACCCCAACGCTAATCTGGGGGATAGCCTGGGGCTGGAGGTCGGGCGGACGGTTGGCTCCATCATCGCCTCTTTTAACGAGGTAAAGATAAACATTCCACCGGGGATGACCAAGGAAGACTATCTTGAAGTCCAGATAAGCGATGCTTTGACCGAAAGCAAGGGTCTGGATTTGCTCACCATGGGGCGGGGCGAGGGGCCGGAGTGCTATTGCTATCCCAATCTCATGCTGCGCCGGTTCGCCGATAAACTGAGCGAAAGCTATGCCTACGTGGTGATGGATAATGAGGCGGGGATGGAGCACCTCAGCCGCCGAACCACCCAGAATATTGATGAACTGCTTTTAGTCTCCGACCATTCCATAAAGGGGGTGCGGACTATTGCCCGCCTTAAGGAACTGGTTAGTGAGCTTGAGCTGGTGGTTAAAAGGCAGTCAGTGGTAATTAACCTTGTGCCCGATGGTATTGACCCTCACATCAGCCAGGAAATGGAAAGGCTGGGCCTTGAGCTCACCGCAGCGGTACCCCTGGATAAAGCAGTATATGAATCTGACCTTAATTTAACACCGCTTCTTGAGCTACCCGATACGGCTAAGGCAGTAATGGCGGTAAATAATTTGATGACCAAACTCCTGAAATAATTTAACGGGGGTAAAAATGACGGCTCAGATTATCAGTGGCCGGGATATTGCCAGCGAAATTAAAGAAGAGCTTAAACAGGAAATCGCTGAGCTTAAGGAGAAGCATAACCTGGTACCGGGGCTGGCCACGGTGCTGGTCGGGGAAAACCCGGCATCGCAGATTTATGTCGGGCAGAAGGAGAAGACCTCTCAGGCGCTGGGTATCTACTCGGAGAGGCACGACCTGCCGGCGGATACCAGTGAGGCAGAGCTGCTGGCGCTGGTTGATAAGCTGAACAAAGACCCCAAGATTCACGGGATTCTGGTCCAGCTGCCCCTGCCCGGGCATATTGACAGCACCAAGGTTCTCTATCTTATTGACCCCAGAAAGGATGTTGACGCCTTCCACCCGGTGAATGTGGGCAAGCTGATGATTGGCGAGCCCGATTTTTTGCCCTGTACCCCGCACGGTATCTATCAGCTTTTGGTCCGGTCGGGGGTTGATATTAAAGGTGCGGAGGTGGTGGTGGTGGGGGCGAGTAACATCGTGGGCCGACCGGTGGCCGCGCTGCTGTCTCTGGAAAAAGAGGGCTTTGGCGGCACGGTTACCCTGTGCCATATCCTCACTAAAGATATCTCAGTCCATACCAAGAGGGCGGATATACTGATTGTAGCCGTGGGCAAGCCCAAGCTCATCACCGCCGATATGGTCAAAGCAGGGGTGGTGGTGATTGACGTCGGCACCAACCGAATCGGCAAGACCGCCGAAGGCAAAGATATCTTGGTGGGTGATGTTGATTTTGAAACTGTCAAGGAGAAGGCTAAGGCGATTACCCCGGTGCCGGGCGGGGTGGGACCGATGACAATCGCCATGCTGATGATGAATACGGTGAAGGCAGCCAAGCTGGCCGCTGGCCTAGCCTAGGAAAGGAGGGGTGGATGGAGTATCAGATTGAGAAGAAGAAAGCGCCGGGCCGTCCCGAAGTAGAGGTACTGGGCAAGACCTTTGAGAAGGGTAAGCCCGAGGACAAAGACGCCGGGCGCTGGCGCCAGAAGCTGGACAGCCGGCAGGAGAAGCTGAAGTATCTGCAGACCGGCGAGCGATACTGGTACGGCAAAGACTGGTATGGCAGTGAAAAGAGAAAGAATCCAGCTTAGAGGCAGGTAAAAATGACCTTTGAAGTTCCTAAAATATCATATGGCGGCCTAATTAAGCAGATAAAGCTAGGCAAGGGTGATAAAAGCATCACCGTGGGAGGGCAGAATTCTTACCCCTTTCATCTCTTTGAGGGTGAGATGCCCAACCCGCCCCGGATTGCCATGGAAATATGGGACACCAAACCGGAGGACTGGCCCGAAGCGGCTTTGGAGCCCTTTGCCGGAGTGACCGACGACCCGGTTGCCTGGGCCAAGAAGTGCGTTAATGACTACGGGGCAGAGATGCTCTGCCTGCAGATGGTCGGTACCGACCCCAACGGTCTGAACCGCGGGGCTGATGAATCGGCTGAGGTGGTCAAGAAGGTAGCCGATGCGGTTGATGTGCCCCTCATCGTCTGGGGAACGGCAAATCACGATAAGGATACCGAGGTGCTGGGGAAAGTAGCTGAGGTCTGCCAGGGCAGGGACCTGATTATCGGGCCGGTGGAAGACGGGGACTATAAGAAGATTGGTGCCGCCGCCATCGGTTATCAGCACACCGTGATTGCGTCAACGCCGATAGATGTTAACCTGGCCAAGCAGCTCAATATCCTGCTCGGTAATCTCGGCGTTGCCGATGACAAGCTGGTCGTTGACCCGACTACCAGCAGCATCGGCTATGGCATTGAGTACTGTTACTCGGTAATGGAAAGAATTAGGGTGGCTGCCTTAACCCAGCAGGATGAAAAGCTCCAGTTTCCCATTATCTGTAACATCAGCAAAGAGGTCTGGAAGACCAAAGAGACCAAAATTCCAGAAGCGGAGGAGCCCGCCCTCGGCGATGCCAAAAAGAGGGGCATCCTGCTGGAGGCGATGTCAGCTATGGTCCTGCTGCTGGCGGGGGCAGATATACTCGTTATGAGACACCCGGAGGCAATAAAACTGATTCGGGAAATGATTACCGAGTTGACCGCCGCCAAGAGTGGAAAATAAAACTTGACAAATTAATTCAGATAAATAATAATAGTTATTGTTACTATTTATAATATATGGGATTAAGCGAGCATCGTGCCCAGGAAAACGAAACAAAAAGATTCTATCCTTAGGGTGGTCAGGGAAACAGACTCCCACCCTACGGCATCATGGGTCTATGAGCAGGTGAGAAAAGAGATACCCAATATCAGCCTGGGGACGGTTTACCGTAACCTTAAATTGCTGAAACAGGAGGGAAAAATCTCCGAACTGGCTCTGGCTGGCGCCCTGAGCCGGTTTGATGGCCGGGTGCCGGGCCACTATCACTTCCGCTGTGAGAAATGCGGACATGTTTTTGATGTTGACCAGCCGGTGCAAAACGAGCTAAATCAGAGGCTTATCGCCAAAACTGGCTTTAAGGTCTCTTATCATATATTGGAGTTTCGCGGGCTATGCCCGGATTGCCAGTGATTACTGAAGATGGCGAAAACCAAAGAGTGGAGGAGTAACAGGATGGCAAAAGCAAAAGACAAGAGCATTGATAGCGCGACGATTAAGATGCTGGAAAAAGCGGAGAAAGAGAAAGTTTATACTGCTTTTGATAGGGCGGAAATAATACAACCTTGCCCGGTGGGTATGGTGGGCAGCTGCTGCAAGCACTGCAGTATGGGACCATGCCGGGTATCTCTGCCCGCCGGTGGTATGGAAACGCCTGAAGAAAGGCGGTTCCGGATTGGTGTTTGTGGCGCCACCGCCGAGACCATTGCCGCCCGCAACTTCGCCCGGATGATTGCCGCTGGCGCCGCCGCCCACGGTGACCACGGTCGCTGGGTCGCTGAAGCCTTTCTGGCAGCAGCCAAGGGTGAAGCCCCCGGCTATGGAATCAAAGATGAACAGAAGTTACTTCAGCTAGCTCTGGAACTCGGCGTCAATATCGGCGAGCGTACCAATCAGGAAATAGCCATTGATGTTGGCGAAATCCTGATGAAAGAGTTTGGCAAGCAAGAGGGTGAGGTGCTCTTCCTGAAACGGGCACCACTGAAGCGCCAGGAGCTGTGGCGGAAGCTGGGAGTTGCCCCTAGAGGCATAGATAGAGAAGTCGTGGAGATAATGCACCGCACCCATGTGGGTAATGACCAGGACTATCAAAATTTGCTCAAGCAGGGGGTGCGGACGGCTATTAGTGATGGCTGGGGTGGGAGCATGATTGCTACTGAACTGCAGGATGTCCTCTTCGGCACGCCGGCCCCGGTACTGGGCCAGATAAACCTGGGGGTGCTGAAAGAGGACGAGGTCAACCTCATCATCCACGGTCATGAGCCGCAGCTGGCCGAGATGCTGGCAATAGTATCTCAGGACCCGGAGATGATTGAATACGCCAAGTCCAAGGGGGCGAAGGGAATAAATCTGGCCGGTATGTGCTGTACCGCCAATGAGATACTGATGCGCCACGGAGTGCCTATCGCCGGTAATTTCCTGCAGCAGGAGCTGGCTATAGTCACCGGGGCGCTGGAGGCAATCGTGGTTGATGTCCAGTGTATCATGCAGGGGCTGGCTAATGTCGCCCAGTGCTATCATACCAAGGTCATCACCACTGACCCCCGCGCCAAGATAGAGGGTGCCACTCATATCGAGTTTAATGACCGCAATGCCGTGGAGACAGCCAAGGCAATCGTCAGGGCAGCCATTGATAACTTCCCCAATCGGG
>CAZMTT010000042.1:0-10187 GCA_964569555.1 uncultured Dehalococcoidales bacterium
CGTCCCACTTCAGCGTATTTGGCGCCATGGTCGGCCACTAACGCCCCGGTCCAATGGTGGACATCCCCACCTTTATCGACGCCAAGCACGGCCGGGCGCCCATCCGCTATCCCCACCCGGCACTGGCCGGTATTCTGGAAGAGACCTATGGGGTGATTGTATATCAGGACCAGGTACTATTTATCGTCCAGACACTGGCTGGTTACAGCCTGGGGCAGGCGGATATCTTCCGCAAGGCAATGGGCAAGAAGATTGCCGATGTGATGAAGAAAGAGAAGCGTAATTTTATTGCCGGTGCCCGGAAGAACGGCTTCTCGGCTGAGGTAGCCGGCGCCGTCTTTGCCCTCATTGAGCCCTTTGCCGGCTATGCCTTCAATAAGGCGCACAGTTTCAGCTATGCCCTTATCGCCTATCAGACTGCCTATCTCAAGGCTAACTTTCCCGCCGAGTATATGAATGCCTTTTTGATTACCCATGCCGACCAGTCGGAGAAAGTCGCCAGCGCCGTGGCGGAGTGCCGGCGTTTGGGGATTGAGATATTACCCCCGGATATAAACCGCAGCCAGGCCAACTTTACTATTGAGAAGGATGACAGAGAGACCCCGGCGATTCGCTTCGGGCTGACCGCGATTAAGAATGTCGGCTCGGGTGCGGTAGCGCCGGTTATTGCCGAGCGGGAGAAGAGGGGCGAGTATAAGTCCGTTGAGGACCTCTGCCGGCGCAGCGACCTGAGCGGGCTAAACAAGCGGGTGCTGGAGAGCCTGGTTAAGGTCGGCGCCTTCGACTCTCTGGGTAACCGTGGTGCTTTGCTCCAGAACACCAACAACATTCTGTCGCTGGCGCAACGCCAGCAGCAGCTCAGGCAGACCGGTCAGTCGACCATGTTTGACCTCTGGGGTGAGAAAATGCCGGTGCCGGTACCCAGCCTTGATTTAAGCACTGCCGAAATCCCACTCAAAGAGAAGCTTGCCTGGGAGAAGGAGCTGATGGGGGCCTACATTTCGGAGCACCCCTTCAGTGCCTTTGCCGATAAAATAGGCTCGGAGACCACCCTGTGCGGTCAGATTGATGCCGAGTTAGCCGGACAAACGGTGGTCGTCGCCGGGCTGGTGGCCTCGGCCCATCACCTGTTTACCCGGGAGCAAAAGCCCTTCGTCAGTGCCATTCTGGAAGACCTCAGTGGCAGCATTGAGATTATGGTCTGGCCTAAAATCTTTGCCGATACCAAAGAATTATGGCAGGAAGGCAATATTCTGGAAGTCGGCGGCAGGGTGAGGGTGAGGGAAGAGCGGGTGCAGGTAAACTGTGACCAGGTTCGCCAGTACCAGCCGGAAGCGGCTCCGGGTGAGCCGGAAGCAACCCCGCCAGCGGCGGAGCTACCCGAAGCGGCTGAGAAAGCGGCTAAGAAAGAAACTAAAAAAGTGACCCCAAAAGTTACTCAGGAAGCGGCTAAAGAAAAAGAAGCAGTTGCCGCCCCGGCGAAGGGCCGCCGGCTGGTAATCCATCTCACCCAGACCAGCGACGCCGAGAATGATATTACCTATCTCAATAAATTGATTAACATCATGAAAGACTTCCCGGGCTATGATGAAGTGAGCCTCCGCATCACCAACGGGGAGAAGGTCTTTACTCTCAAGCTGCCCGACCTGACGATTGACTACTCTCCCGAACTGCGCAAGCGGCTGGTGGAGGTGGTGGGGGAGAAGGGCATCAATATAGAGCTGCGCTGATAATAAATAGGCTCGTTAAGGAGATGTTATGACTGAAACAAAGAGCAGCCTTGATTTTAGATTTATGGCGCTCAGCTTTAGGGTGCGCGATTTTTTCCGCCCCCGGGAGGAGATATTAAAAGAAGTCGGTATCAAGCCCGGCTTTTATATCCTGGAATATGGCTGTGGTTCCGGCGGGTATACTATTCCCGCCGCGCAGATGGTGGGGGAGGCGGGGAAGATTTATGCCCTGGATATACACCCGCTGGCGGTTCAGATGGTGCAGAGCCGGGCGGCCAGAAAGAGATTGACCAATATTGAGACCATCCTCTCCGACGGCGCCACCGGGCTCTCTGACCAGAGCCTGGACGCAGTTCTGCTCTATGACGTCTTTCACGAGCTGGCTGAACCGGATAAAGTGTTGGCCGAGCTACACCGGGTATTGAAACCGGGGGGCATTCTCTCTTTCAATGACCATCACCTGAAAGACGAAAGCGAAATAATAGCCAGGATAACCGGTAATGGCTTGTTCCAGCTATCAAAGAAGGGCAAAAAGGTATATAATTTCCACAAAATTTAGTGAGGAGAAGTGGTAAATGCCCTCAGGTGAGACCCATCAGGGGCACCGCCAAAGGCTCAGAGAGAGATTTATCAGGTCGGGTATCAAGGGCTTCCATGACTATGAAATTATTGAGCTGCTGCTGAGCCTGGGCACCCCCCGCCGGGACTGTAAACCGGCCGCCAAAGAGGCGGTAAAAAAATTCAAGACCTTGAGGGGTGTCCTGGAAGCCCCGGCGGAAGAGCTCCAGCAGATAGATGGCATCGGCCCCCAGAACTCTTTTGGTATCCGGCTGGTGCAGGAAGTAGCCCGCGAGTTCCTCAAGGAGAGGATTATTGAGCAGCCGGTTTATAAATCCGCTCAGGAGATTTTTGACTACCTCTACCACTCCATGCGCGACCTCAAGAAGGAAGTTTTCAAGGTTATTTATCTGAATAGCCAGAACCAGATTCTGGATACCGACGACCTGTTTGAGGGGACAGTGAACAGCGGTGTCATCTCACCCCGCCAGGTTATGGAGAGCGCGCTAAAACACTATGCTGCCGCGCTGATCTTTGTCCATAATCACCCCTCCGGCAACCCCGAGCCGAGCCGGAGCGATAAAGAGCTGACCCGGGACCTGGTCTATGCCGCCGGTATCATCCAGATAAGGGTCCTGGACCATATTATCGTGGGCAATAATCAATACTTCAGCTTTGCCGCTCAAGGGCTGATTGAGGAATATGAGACCGGCTATTTGAACCTCAAGATAAGAGAGCGGGCCGGAAAGTCAAGCCGCTACCAGGCTAAAGCGCCTGATGCCAGATTTTACGGGCAGAAGTAACCGGTTTAGTGCCTTTTGCCGGTGGCTTCCAGAGAGAGAAGACGCTGCTTCATCTCCGCCCCCCCGCTGAAGCCCCCCAGCCGGCCACTGGTGGCGACGACCCGGTGGCAGGGGATGATAATCGGCAGCGGGTTTTTGCGCAGGGCCTGTCCCACCGCCCGCAGCGCTTCCGGTTTGCCCGTTTGCTCCGCCACCCAGCCATAGCTCCTGGTCTCACCATAGGGGATAAGTCTGGTTATCTCCCACACCTCGCGCTGGAAGGGGGTGGCTTGGGACAGGTCAAGCTTGTCGGGAAAGCTCACCCCGGCGCCATAAAAATAGGCGCTGAGCCGCTCTATCAGGTCTTTAAATGAATTGGGAGACCAGCTGGCAAAATTTACGCCATCACCCAACTGCTGGCGGGCTTGTTGGGCGGATGACTGGGGGAGGGTGGTGGCCAGCAGCCCGGAACTTGAGCCTAATACTCCTGCCCAGCCCATATTGGTTCTGAAGGTAGCGTAGCGCAGTTTGGAACCCATGATTTACATAACTATGACTTCGGCTGGCGGCGGCGCTGCAGATAGGCGGCAAAAATTATTAACGCCAGCCCCAGCAGAATACTGACCAGTATCTTAATTAGCTGCAGGATGTCCATACTCAAAAAGTAGGCCAGGGTAAAGACACCGGTGACGCAAGCCACCCCGTAGGCAACGGTGTGCGCCTTAATCGGTTTGCTGCTTACCGCCCGGTAAATAAGCCAGCCGATGAAAGCTAGCGTGCCTAATACGGCGACTGTTGCTGCCATCTATTTACCACCCCAGTTCCTCAAAGTATTTGCCCAGAAAGCCGAACATACCCACGGCTAGTAGCAGGGAGACCAGTCTCCCTGCCTCGGAGAGATACTTCACGTATTCCGCGGCCAGGTAGCCGATGCCGGCCAGGCAGAGCAGAATGCCAAAACCAAATAAGATATATTCTAGCTTCATTATTTTAAGCTCCCCGATTATCTAGGTGGAACTATTTCCACTTTCGGCGGGTAGGAGACCGGGTTTATGCTGACGATTATCTTTCGTTCTATCTCTCCCCTTTTGATGAGTATGGAATACGGATAGTATTGCTCAGGGGGGTTGGGGAGAAGCTCGGCGGTGTCTACCAGCCACTCCACCTCTGCCGAGGCGAAGGGGCCTATCGAGACTGATTGTGTGCCCAAATCACTGACCTTTTCCTGACCACGCCAAACCGAGGCTTCAATATCGGCGCTGTAGCCGGAAAACTGGTGGTTAGCCACTTCATATTGCAGGAATACCTTCTCCCCCCAGTTTACCCCGGTCTCCCAGGACCACTCCTGGCGCAGCCAGAAATCAGCTTCTATCTTTTCCTCATGTTCGCCGCTGGTAACATAGAGGGTGTCATAGACACCCAGATAGCCATCAACCACAAATATGGCGATAAGGCCAAAGAAGCAGGCCAGGGTGAGATATAGAAACAGGTTCTTTCTCATTGTCTATATTATACCACGAAAACGCCATAGGGTATTTCAACCTAGCTCGGGTTCAATCAGGCCGTAGTTGCCATCCTTGCGCCGGTAGAGCAGGTTTAGTGAATCGGTCTCGGCATTGAGAAACAGAAAGAAGTCGTGCCCGAGCAGTTCCATCTGGTCAATGGCTTCGTCCACTGACATCGGTTTAACGGCAAAGCGCTTGACCTTAGTTACCCTTTGGGCGGGTGCGGTGGTCTCTAATTCCGGCTGAAATTCGGTTCGGGCCAGGGAGCTACCCCGACCCTTTTTATATAGCTTCCCCTTATGGTGCTCAATCTGCCGGTCCATGGTCGCCACCACCTTATCAATAGCCGCCAGCAGGTCATCCCCCCTCTCCTCGCCGCGCAGAATGGTGCCCTGGCTATCCAGGGTTATCTGGGCGACAAAGCGGTGCTCAACGGACCTGGTCTTTTCTTCGGTGACTTCCACTATGGCTTCGATAATGCCGGGCAGGTGGCGGCTGAGCTTGTCCACCTTGCGCTCGATATAGCGCCGCACGGTAGGGGTTACCTTTACATTCTTACCGGTTATCTGTAACTCCATACGCTCACTCCTTTAGATCTCCCTGGCGAGCACCAATCCCCACACCGAGCTAGCCCCACCGGCCTTGACTGCCCTGGCGCAGGCATCAAGGGTTGCCCCCGAGGTGGCGACATCATCGATGAGCAGGACCGGCTTATCTTTAAGCCTCTGGTGGCGGCAGGAGAAGGCATTGGCGACATTGGCGCGCCGTTCGGCCACCGTTTCGGCTCTGGCCTGGGGTGGTGACTCTATTTTTCGGGTGAGGCAGCCATCTACCACCGGTAGCCCGCTGAGCTTGCTCAGTTCTCTGGCCAGCAGGTGGGCTTGATTGTAGCCCCGCTCCCGCAGCCGTTTGGCGTGCAGCGGCACCGGCACCAGAACTTCTGCCGGCAGGGGATTTTTGACCAGATAACGGTGCAGTAATTCCGCCAGCGGTTGGGCTAGGGCTCTCAGGTTGCGGTACTTTAGCTGGTGAATTGCCTGGCGCATTACCCCCTCAAATCGGAAGGGGGCACGTATGCCGTCAATGGCGGCTTGCCAGCCAACACAGCTGGGACAGATAACGCCGCTGGCTTGGGGTCGGCCACACTTTGGACAGATGAGGGGCATAATTCGGGCCAGTGAGTGATAACAGGAATCGCAGATAAACTCACCCTCCCGGCCACAGCCCACACACCACCGGGGAAACAGCAAATCCAGTGCTATCCCCTTAACCTTGGCTAATTGAGGAAGCACACCTGCCATCTATTTACAATTTACCGCTAAACTCTATCGGACACGAGCACTATGAGCTGCCCCGCTCATAATGGGTTCATTAATATAGATATCCCCATTCCTGATCTTCAGGTTAAAGCCACAATTGGGGTTAGTGCAAACCCAGGCTTTGTAGTGAATAGCTGCCCCTTGATTGCCAAAATCAGATAGAGGCACAAGGTCTCCACTCTGGCACTTCTGACATTTGGGGAAATTGAACTGTTCCAATAGGGCCACCTCCCAACCGGATAAATTTTCTAATAGTATACACTAAGCATTTTTCGTTGACAAGGGTTTGCCCAGTCTGGCGGAGCCAATTTGACTATAAATTGCCCCCTCTCTGGTCAGCTGGCTCCGCATTAAGTTGATAGACTCGACTTTGATGTCGGGGGCGGTCTTGAAACTGGTGCCGGCGATAAGATGCCCCAGGCTTTGGCGCTGGGCGGGTGTTGCCTGGTCGCGGAGCCGGGCCAGGGTAAGGTGGGGCACAAAGGGGCGTGACTCCGGCGTAAAACCCAGAGTAGCCAGACCGGACTCAAGGTTTTGCTGGAGCTGTTTTAATCTGTCTAATTCTCCGCTGAGGCCCACCCAGACTACCTGGACTCGCCTCAGATTGGGGAAAACGCCGAGCTCTCTGACCTCCAGAGTGAAGGGGGCGATTTCGGGGACAGCCGCCGCCATTACCCTGGTGATATCATCCAGCCGGTCCGCGGCCACATTGCCCAGAAACTTCAGCGTCAGGTGGATGCTGTAGGGGTCAACCCACTTCACCCAGCGCTGTTCCCCCGATTTTAGCTGTGCCTGAAGCCGGCTGAGCTCGGCTTTCAGCGCCTCAGGCAGCTCAATGGCAATAAAAGAACGAATCGGCTCCATGCTTCGGCTGGCTCCACCCTGTCTTAAGTACCCAGTAACTTCCGGGCATTACCGCCCAGAATCAGGCTTTTGGTTTCCGGGGCTAAATCCAGTGAGTTTATCTCCTTGAGCAGACGCCCCTGCGCCAGCAGGGGGTAGTCGCTACCGAACAGAATTTTGTCAGCGCCGACCAGTTGAATCACCTGGTGATATATCTCGGGGCTGTAGAGATAGGGCGAGGCGGCGGTATCAAAAAAGACGTTTTTCATCGCCTTTTTTACCTCGGGCATCAGGGCGTAGAAGGGAAGCCCCCCGCCCCAGTGGGCACAGACGATGGTTAAATCAGGGAAGGCGGTAATAAAGGGGTAGAGCATTTCCGGGGTAATCGCCCCCTTGCCGGGATAGAGATGGCCTACCGGCTCCGAGGCGTGGGTCAGCAGAATCAGCTGGTGCTTTCTCAGTGTCTCAATAATGGGCAACATTATCTCGTCGTTGAGGTCAAATAGCTGCATATCCGGTCTTATCTCGCCGATGCCCCTCATCCCCCCCTTGGCGCAGCGCTCAATCTCGGCGATGGCGGCGTCAAAAGAGTTGGGCTGGACACTGCCGAAGCCGATGAGCCGCTTCGGGTAGCGGGCAATTGACTCCAGGATATAATCGTTGGTCTCGACACACAGC
Source organism: uncultured Dehalococcoidales bacterium (assembly GCA_964569555.1). Lineage (GTDB taxonomy): Bacteria > Chloroflexota > Dehalococcoidia > Dehalococcoidales > JAUYDJ01. The sequence goes on from CAZMTT010000042.1 coordinate 7,416, forward strand.
TCGTGGGTGGTCCAGCCGATATTGACAATAACCGAGATGTCAATGCCTTCTTTGTCCATGCTGTCAATAAGCTCGTCGGCGGTAGCCAGCTTGGCCTCTTTGGGGGAGTAGAGAACGGCAAAGCAGGGGTCGCTGTCAATATACTGGTGGCGCTTCTTCTTTATCTGGGGTGGGAAGACATGGGTGTGGCAATCGATAATCATCACCAGATTCTAGCAAAATCTCGGCGATGACTTCAAGTTTTGCCCCTGAATTTGCTTGAAATTTAGCGATTTAGCTCAAATAATATAGTATAATAGCGTCACCGATGGTTGTTTAATTGTCAACAAAGTTATAAGATAATGGGCTAGGAAGCGGAGGAATATCGAGGGAAGGGGGGTGATAGCAACCCTGGTTATAAAGTGGGCTAATTTATTACTAGTTAATCTATATTGTCAAGCCGTTAAGGCTAACTATAAAAAAATAACCACCGAGGTAGAATAATGTTTACAGAACTGGTTCACATCGGTTTCGGCAATATACTAGCCATGAATAAAGTTATTGCTATCGCCTCACCAAACTCAGCACCCACCAAGCGTGTCGTTCAGGAAGGAAGAAACAAGGGGCTGCTGATTGACATGACCAATGGTAGAAGAACTAAAGCGGTTATCTTTACTGATAGCGGACATATTATCCTAGCTGCTCTTGCCCCGGAAACTATCTCCAGTCGTTCCCAGCTGAGTCGGGGAGGTTCAGTACTAAGGCCAGAGTAGAGCGGTGAAAAGGGAAAGTCCCCAAACTCAATTGCCATCTAACCTGACCAACCAACCGTTACTTGTCGTCCTATCGGGTCCTTCAGGGGCGGGGAAGGATGCCGTTATCGCCAAGCTGAAGGACTCCGATTTCCCCATTGAGCGCGTTGTCACCGTGACGACGCGACCCCGGCGAGCCATTGAAAGTGATAGTGTGGACTACCATTTTGTTTCGCCGCCAGAGTTCCAGAAGATGATTCGGGGTAAAAAGCTGCTGGAGTGGGCGACTGTCTATGGCAACTGGTACGGTGTGCCCAAAGAGGCGGTGAAACAGGCCCTGGAACGGGGGCAGGATGTCATGCTGAGGACTGATGTCCAGGGAGCCGCCACCATTAAAAAAACAATGCCCCAGGCTATTCTTATCTTTCTGATGCCCTCTTCAATGGAGGAGCTTGATACCAGGCTCAAGCAGCGCCACACCGAGTCATCGCTTGACCTTGCCGTCCGCACCAGGATTGCGGAAGAAGAGATAAAAAAGCTGCCCCTGTTTGACTATGTTGTCTTCAACCGGCAGGGTAAAATTGGCTCGGCAGTAGCTGACATTAAAGCCATTCTCAGAGCCGAAAAGTGCCGGGTAAAAGCCTAGCCGGTGGCGCGGCAGGCTAGAAGAATATCCCCAGCAACCGGGCAATAAGATACCCCAATCCCCCGCATAGGGGGAAGGTTACTATCCAGGCGGTGATGATATTACCGGCCACCCCCCAGCGGACTGCCGAAAGGCGCTTGGTAGCGCCTACGCCCATGACGGCTGAGGTTATGCAGTGGGTGGTGCTTACCGGGATACCCAGGTGTGAGGCGGTTTCAATAACGGCGGCGGCTGAGGCTTGCGCGGTAAAGCCGCGGACCGGTCTGAGGGTGGTAACGCTCATGCCCAGGGTACGGATAACCCGCCAGCCGCCGACAGCCGTGCCGAAGCTGATGGCTAGCGCGGAGACGATTATTACCCACCATGGAATTTGGTCCCATACTGCCGCCGCCTGCTCCAGCTGACCGATCCCCTGATAGTAAATTACCAGTGCCATCGCCATGATGCCGATGGGCATCTGGCCATCATTTTTACCGTGGGCATAGGCGATAAAAGCGGCGGCCAGGATTTGCAAACGACTGAAAACAACCCGCAGTTTGGCCAGGGCGGTGCGGCGGAATACCCAGAATATGGCCACCATCAGCAGGAAGGCACCGGCAAAGCCGAGCAGGGGAGCGATAACTACCGCGGACAAAACTTTGCCCAGGACACCCCATATCACAGCCTCACTACCCGCCTCGGCGACACCGGCGGCGGCCAGCCCGGCGACGAAGCCGTGGGTCAGGCTGATGGGCATACCGAGGTAGGTAGCCAGTGTGCCCCAGATAATAATGGCGGCTAAAGCGGCAATCACGGTGACATAGGTTATCGCCTCGGGTACCAGAATACCTTTGCCGATGGTGCGGGCAACGGCGGTGCCGGTGGCGGCACCGGCCATATTGGCGACGACGGCTATTAGCAGTGCGTTTCGGGGGGAGAGGGCCCGGGTACCAACCGCGGGGGCAATGGCATTGGCGGCATCGTTAAAGCCGTTGACCACACCAAAGCCGATAGCCAGGGTAATAATTGAGAGAAGGAGCCAGAGGGAAGGCTCAGCCATGCTTGATGGCTACTCCTTCGAGGACGTTAGCTACATCCTCGCATCTGTCAGTGGCGCTCTCCATATGCTCGTAAATCTCACGCCACTTGATAACATGGGCAAAATCTTTGGAATCATCAAACAGCTCCGCCATCGCGGCGCGAAATACTTTGTCGGCCACATTTTCCAGACGGTTAATCTCCACACACCGTTCTAAGACCTGTTTTAACTGGGCACGGTGTCGCAATTGGGGTACCGCCCTTTCTATCTCAGCCGCTGCCTGGACTATGGTCTCCGCCAGCTCTTTAGCTCGCTGGGTGGGCTGGTCTACTTTATATATCAGCATGGCATCGGCCGCAGCGTGGATAAAATCGGTG
>CAZMTT010000043.1:0-9978 GCA_964569555.1 uncultured Dehalococcoidales bacterium
GTGATAGCGGGTGGCTATCTCAGCCGGTGTTTTCCCCGCCTGTTCTGCCTTAATGGTTATCGGCGTGCCGTGCTGGTCGGAACCGGATACCATCAATACCTGATTGCCCTTAGCCCGGTGGTAGCGGGCAAAGATATCCGACGGTAAATATGCTCCGGCAATGTGCCCCAGATGCAACGGACCATCGGCATAGGGCCAGGCTACCCCAATAAAAATTCGCTCACTCATCGCTATCGTCTACTCTTTTTCTTTTTCTTCTTCTTCCTCTTCCGCTTTTTCTTTCTCTTCGGCTTCCGCCTTTTCCTCGCCTTTTCCCTCCACACCTTCCTCCATAAAGGTCAACACCAGTTCCCCGCGCTCCATTTTATTGCGAGCATAGCCCCTCTTCAGGGCACAGTCAACACAGAGACGCTCGGTGGTGCCGTCTTCCTTCTCAATGGCGAGATAACGCTCCGGGTGCGGTATAAGGCTCTGACAATCATCACACTTTACCTGTCCTGAAGAGATACAACCCCGTCTCATGTCTAACCCTCCCATCTCTAGCTAGTTATCTATCAAGCTTTCTTAAGCCAGGCCCGATACAGCTCTCTCTTGGCTAAACCGGTATCCCTGGCGACCTGTGCGATGGCTTCTTTCGCCGGTATCCCCGACCGGCGCATCTCCTGTAATTTCCGGGCAATATCTTCCGTCAGCTGAGGCTTATCTGCTTCACGCTTACCCTCAATAACCAGGGCAAACTCCCCCCTCGGCTCGGTAAAATGGGCGATAGCCTGGCTTAGCCTCCCCCGAAAGACCTCCTCATGAATTTTGGTCAATTCACGACAGACTGCTATCCGGCGGTCACCCAAGACAGCCTGTATGTCCTTCAGGGCAGCTAACAGGCGGTGGGGGGACTCCAGTGCCACTATCGTGCCCTTTTCACCGGCAATTGATTCCAGCCGGCGGCGCCGCTCCCCAGCCCGATGGGGCAGAAAGCCGAGATAGCTGAACCGGTCGGTGGGCAGTCCGGAGATGACCAGAGCACTGATAACCGCCGAGGGACCGGGAATGGGCACCACCGCAATGCCCCGCTCACTGGCCGCCACGATCAAGTCGTAGCCGGGGTCAGAAATACCCGGCGTCCCCGCCTCCGAAACCAGCGCGGCGTCCCCCTCTTCAAGCTGGCGCAGCAGGTAATCGAGCTTGGCCTGCCGGCTGTACTCGTGATAACTGGTCAGGGGGGTCTTGATGTCATAGGTGGTGAGCAGCCGTTTGGTCTTACGAGTGTCCTCAGCGATAATTAGCTTCACCTCACGTAAACAGCGCAGGGCACGCAGTGTCACATCTTCCAGATTGCCAATCGGGGTAGCCACAACATAAAGCGTGGACATAACCGTCTATATCCTGAGTCATTATAATTGATAAAACGCCCTCCGTCTACCTTAGCCGGGCGGGGGCATTATTGACACCCAAATAGCCTTTGCTTATAATTCCATTATATCTGAAACCGCATGGTCAACTTTCCCGGAGAGGAGGTGCGTTGATGAAGGCTTTAATTACGGGCGGGGCTGGTTTTACCGGCAAAAAGCTGATAAATGAACTGCTCGCCCGCGGTGATAAGGCCAAGGTACTGGATAAAAACCTGGCCAATCTTGCCGAAATGAAGAGCCCGTATGTCGAGCTTGTCGAGGGCGGCATCGAAGACCGGGAAAAGGTCAAGCTAGCCGTCAAAGATGCCGATGTCATCTACCACCTAGCGGAGACATTCTCCTCCGACCCCTACGAGGTAGTTGATGTTGACATTAAAGGCATGGTCAACCTCCTGGAAGCGGCCGTTGCCAATAAGGTCAAGCATTTCCTCTTCGCCAGCACCCATCGGGTCTATGGTAAACCGAGATATGCCCCCATGGACGAGGAGCACCCCCTCCACCCCGAAGAATCGCGGCGCCCGCTGTATTCCCTCTCCAAGCTGACCAGAGAGCAGATTGGCCTCACCTACTGGCGGGAACGTGAGATGCCCTTCACCGTGCTCAGGTGGTGGTATTCGATTGACCCCACCCAGCCAATGCAGGGAAAGGTGCTCAAAGCCATGATTGATAATGCCCTCAAGGGGGAGAAAATCAGACTCCCCGACAAGGGTGGCGGGGACTTTATCCTCAATGAGGATACCGTCCGCGGCTTTCTCACCGCCACCCTGAACGAAAAGGGCTTTGGACAGGTCTTTAACATTACCAGCGGCGCCTATATCACCTGGCTGGACTTAGCCAGAGTCGTCCTTGAGCTGACCGCTTCCTCGTCAAAACTGGAGACGATACCGGCGGCTAAATGGCAGGGCGACCCCAGCATCACGATGGACACCACCCTGCCCTTTGAATGCAGCCTGGATACCAGCAAGGCAAAGCGCCTGCTCGGCTATAAGCCGACCTACAGCGCCCAGGAAGTACGCAATATGCTCAGGGACTCCACCGGCAAGCTGGTAGAACTCAGAAAGCAGGGATGAGAGTCACCCTGATGGCGAGTTTGCCAGCACTCTCATCTGGCTCCTGATGCTGGTGATAATATCTTAATATTTAAGGAGGAATGAATGGCGATACCCCAATTTAAGCAGCTCCGACCCGCCTACGGATTTGACGAAGTGGCTATTGTGCCTGGAGATGTTACCGTCAATCCCGACCAGACCAACATTGACTTAAAGATAGGCAAGATTACCTTCTCCATCCCCATTCTAGCCGCCGCCATGGATGCGGTCACCGATGTCAATATGGCCATCTTAATGAGCCAGCTAGGCGGTCTGGCGGTGTTCCACCTGGAGGGAATACAGACCCGCTATGATAACCCCGCAGAGATATACGCTGAAATCGCTCAAGCCTCCGACAGCCAGGTCACCGCACTGCTGCAGAAGATATACTCAGCACCAATCAAGGAAAACCTTATCGGCGAGCGGATACAGGCCATCAAGAAGGCAAAGGCAACCTGTGCGGTGTCGGTTACGCCCGCCAATACCAAACGCTTTGGCCCCCTGACTGTCGAAGCCAAAGCTGATATTCTGTTCGTCCAGTCCACGGTAACCACTGCCCGACATGTTTCCAAAAGCTATCGCGGGCTGGTCTTTGCCGAACTCTGCCAATCCATACCGATGCCGATAGTGGTCGGTAACTGCGTCAGCTACAGCGCCTGTCTGGAGCTGATGAGGACCGGAGTTTCCGGTGTCCTGGTCGGGGTTGGCCCCGGTGCCGCCTGCACCACGCGAGAAGTCCTCGGTGTTGGCGTCCCCCAGATAACCGCCACCATGGACTGTGCCGCCGCCAGAGAGCAATACAAGAAAGAATCAGGCCGCTATGTGCCCGTTATTACCGATGGCGGTTTTACCAAGGGCAGCGACTTATGTAAAGCGGTTGTCGCCGGCGCCGATGCGGTAATGATCGGCTCCCTCTTCGCCAAAGCCAAAGAGGCCCCCGGTCACGGTTACCACTGGGGTATGTCCCACCCCCACCCGGCACTGCCGCGGGGGACCCGCATAAAAGTGGGCACCAGCACATCACTCAAGCAAATTCTTTTTGGCCCGACCTCGGTTACCGACGGCCGTGAAAACCTGGTCGGTGCCCTGCGCACCGCGATGGGTGTCTGCGGGGTGACCACCATCCCTGAGATGCAGAAGGTTGAGATGGTAATCGCGCCATCCATTGTTACCGAAGGCAAAATATGGCAGCTGTCGGCTCTTAAGGGAAGTTAACATGCTTCAGAAGGTCTCCTTGGGCACGGCTGACATTAACAAATACCGCTGGGTAGAAGCCGAGGACATTGTTGACGAAGTTGTCAGCCTGGGTAATGACCTCAAAGGGCTGAGGCTGTGCCACATCAATTCCACCCCCTTCGGTGGCGGGGTGGCTGAGCTCCTGGTCTCCTATATTCCGCTGATGCGCTCACTGGGTATTTGCGCCGACTGGCAGGTCATCCGTGGTGACCGCCGCTTCTTCACCATCACCAAAGCCCTGCATAATGCCCTGCAGGGTGCTTCCTTTGAGGCGATTGAGCAACCGAAGACGAGGCGGGAATACCAGAACCACAACCTGGCCAACGCCCGCGAGCTGGATACCAATTATGATGTTTTCATCGTGAACGACCCCCAGCCCGCCGCCCTGCGCCACTATCTGGCCGACAACAACGCCAAATGGATCTGGCGCTGCCATGTTGACAGCTCCCAGCCGGATGAAGCGGTGTGGGACTTCCTGCGCCCCTATATTGAGCAGCACGACGCCGCCGTTTTTACCACCGAGAAGTTTATTCCCCGGAATCTTAATATCACCAATATCGCCACCATGGCACCGGCTATCTGCCCCTTCAGTTCCAAGAACATGTACATTAAAAAACACGTCTGCCGTGAAATGCTGGACAACCTGGGCTTTGACATCAATCGCCTTATTATCACCCAGGTCTCCCGCTTTGACCGCTGGAAAGACCCCTTCGGAACCATGGCTGCCTACCGCCTGGCCAAAGAAAAGATACCCGGGCTTCAGCTAGCCATGGTGGGCAGTTTTGCCCCCGACGACCCCGAGTCCTGGGATATGCATGCCGCCATTAACGCTGAAGCCATCAAGGATGATGACATCTTCGTCTTCTCCAACCTAACCGGTGTCGGCAATATGGAGGTCAATGCCTTCCAGAGAGCCTCTGATTTGATTATTCAGAAGTCAATCAGAGAGGGCTTCGGGCTGGTGGTAGCCGAGGCACTATGGAAAGAAACCCTGGTGGTGGCCGGTAATGCCGGCGGCATTCCACTGCAAATGCCCGGTGAACTGAGCAATTACCTGGTTAACAGCGTGGAGGAATGCGCCGACAAGATAGTCTATCTGTTGAAGAATCCAGCAGTGGCCATAAGACTGGGCAAAGAAGGCAAGGAAATCGTCAGGCAGAACTTCCTTATGACCCGGCTATTAAGGGACGAGCTCCGCCTGATAAAGAGCCTGGTGGGGAAATAATTTAAACTAGACGAGTCTATCAGACTCGTCTTCTTCTTCCTCTTCTTCCTCTTCAGCACCGGCTTCGGCCACGGGAACGACACGGGGCAGCAATGCCTCGGCTTTCTTCCGCTTGCGCTGTGGCGGAAAAATTAGCTTGTCGATTATCCCCCGTAGAGTTTTCACCCTGTCCACAGCCTGCCCCACCCCCACCTCTATGACCACCCCATCCACCCCCGCCTCCCACAGGGACTGCAACTCCCCGGCAGTTACTTCAGCCGGTACTGAAACCAGCAGAGGCTTGGCTAATAATTCGGCAAAGCGCTGGAAGAGCATCAGATGATGCCAGGTAAGGCTGTCCTTCTTGCCGCCATTGATAAGCACCGCATCCACCGGCAGCTCGCCCGCCGCCCGGAGCAAGCCCTCGCCCAGCGATGCCTCTACCTCTAATACCTTGCCCAGTTCCTTATTTTGGGCGATGCTTATCGGCGTGGTCGCCGCCGGGAAGACAATAAAATCAGCGCCGGCTTTAGCCATGGGCGCTACATCTTTGACGGCAATGTCCTTCAGCCACCCACCCCATATTACCTTGGGCGCCGCCTGAGTAACTTTAGTGAAGGCCTTAGCGGCTAGACCTGCCTTGGCGATGGCAACCAGCCCGGCATCAGCCCCGGCCACCCGTTTATCCAGCTGCTCAACATCAGCCCCCGCCAGACTGGCCACCAGCAGCATTTTGGGTTTGGCTGACAGTGATGCTCCCGCCCTGAACCCAATCGGTTGGGGCGCAACCCGCGAAATCTGATTAAGCCTGTCGATAAACTTACTCATCCCGCTCCACCTGGGCCAATCTTTAGGTTAAACTAGTGAAAGATTATAAAAGAAATCCAGAGGGAATTCAATTCAGCTCCCCTTAATGCTAGAATATATTACGGGACAACAACCGGAAAAGGGACTGACTGATGGCCGAAAAACCAACCGAAATACTCATCGGGCAGACCAGACTGTCCATAATACTAGGCGACATCACCCGGCAGGCTACCGGGGCAATCGTTAACGCCGCCAACCCCGGCCTGATGGGTGGCGGCGGGGTGGACGGTGCCATCCACCACGCCGGCGGAGCAGCTATCCGAGAAGAATGCCAGCAAATCGTGGCCCGGCAGGGCCGCCTGCCCACCGGCCAGGCAGTGATAACCGGCGGCGGAAATTTGAAGGCAAAATACGTAATCCACACCGTAGGCCCGGTCTGGCACGGTGGTGATAAGGGCGAAGCGGCGCTCCTGGCCAGCGCCTACCGGGAGAGCCTCAAGGTAGCCACCGAGCATAAGCTGACCAGTATTTCCTTCCCCTCAATAAGCACCGGTGCCTTCGGCTACCCGCTGGCTGAAGCCGCCCGGCTTGCCCTCACCACAGTGGCTTCGTTTCTCCAGGAAGAGACCACCTCATTGAAAGAGGCGGTATTCGTGCTCTTCTATCCCCGAGCCTATGAAGGCTACTGCCTGGCGCTAAAAGAGCTGAGTTAGGGTATTGCCCTTCAGCTAATTCACCCCCTCCCCGTCAATTAAGCGGACAACTGTCACATTTTAATGCAGTTATAACGCCTTTTTTATGGGCAATTAATCCGGCTTGTCTAGAATGAAATTGTGACTTAAGCAGAAAACGAGAAAGGAGAGAAATGAGCCGGATTATATCAGACGAAGAGATAAGAGACACCTACTACTACCCCCAAACCTGCCGTGACGGAGCCACCAGATTGAGAGCCGTTGCCAGCGCCCAGCGCAATGCCAGTGACCGGGAGTGGGGACTTGAGGTAGAACAACTGAGGCAGGAAATCGAAACCAAGTGGGCTTCAGCGGAAATGGCTGGTTTAGACCAGAGCGACCCCAAGATGAAACTGCTCGTCGAGCTATCCGAGCAATTAAAAGCGCTAATACAGAGAACAGCCAGCGAGCCCCAGCACGAACTGATAGCCGAAATAGAAGGAGAAAGGCAATGATTAAGACGGTAATTAAATTTAAGAACAACATGGTGATGGTATTTGACAAAAAAGGAGAGCAAATCCCTGAATACCAGGGTAGCTATGAAAAGCTGAAAAAAGAAATCCTACACGATGCCCCTCCGGATGCCCTTTTTGCTCACGGTTTCAGCGAAGCTGGCGAACCAGTAAGAGTCTTACGCGAAAAGTGGTAGTTTTTTAACCGGCAAACACCCCCCCACCGCCATTTGCCCGCCCCTCTATTTCATATTAAGCCTCACTATGCCCCTATTTTGGGCTGACCGGCTTATTTTCTCGGAAAAGGCTTGCTTTTTGCCCCAAAATATATTATTATAGTTGACTGCTGGCAATTAATATGCTTTTTTGTGATACAATTGGCATAAAGGGGTAAACATGGCGGCAGGTAACGATAATACCACCCTTGATTTGCTCCTGAAGAAAGTATACCGGGAGAGCGGCTACGATTTCCATGATTACAAGCGCGGCACAATAAGGCGCCGCCTGGAGCGCCGGCTTTACGCCACGGGGACCGGGACCTACCGGGACTATATACGCTTTCTGGACACCCATCCTGAGGAATACCAGGAGTTCGCCAGTAACCTCACCATAAAGGTAAGCGGCTTTTTCCGGAGCGAGTACACCTTTCATCAGCTTACCAAACTGGTCCTGCCAGAGCTATTTTCAGCACCGGACAGGAAAGACAGGCGGGGTTTAAACTTCTGGAGCACTGCCTGTGCCCGTGGTGAAGAGCCATACTCAATAGCGATACTGCTCGCCGAATTTCTAGAGGAACAACGCCCCGACCTTGACATTACCATCCATGCCACCGATATCAGTGTACCCGCCCTGCAGGAGGCGCAGGCCGGGGTATATTCAGCCAAAGATATGGCTAATGTCAGCGATGCTATCCGAAAAAGATACTTCCGCCAATGCACCCAGGGCTACCGGGTGAAGGCTGGCATCAGGCAGATGGTCAAGTTCAGCTATTTTGACCTGACCTCAACCACCGAGCCCCCCCTTCATAATCTGGATGGCATATTCTGCTGCAATGTCCTGATATATCTCCAGACACGGCTCCAGGAAAGGGTGCTTGAGATGCTCTACAAAGCACTGGCTACCGGTGGCTATCTGGTTCTGGGGGAGGTAGAGACTCCGACCAATAATCTGCGTGAGCGGCTGGAATGCCTTGATGGTAAGGCAAAAATATATAAAAAAGTTGAACCCAATTAAAAATGGGGCGGGAGGTGAATAAAGTGACACCACAATCAGTTTTACCCAATGAAAGGGCCAGCCAACAGGCAAGTGCGGTCAAGGGTATTGCCATCGCCACCCTCGTTACCGCCGGGGTTGGCGAAATTTCGGTTATCATCGTCTGGCTATTTAATCCCCTTTATCCGATTATTCCTTTAACCTGGATAGTAGTATCAGCAGTACTTATCAGCCTGGCAACCTGGTGGCTGGTTCGGGCCAACAAAGCCAGGGCGGCTGGCTACCTGTTCACTATCGGCTTCCTGCCGGTAGCTGCGCTTATTACCACTCTATTTGGCGGTTTCACCGGCCCAATGGCCATCATCTATCTCTTCCCCATCCTGGTGGCCGGTACGCTAATCGATATCAGGGCCAGCTTTTTCATCGCCACCCTGGCGGCCATCCTCTACCTGGCGATGATACCCATCGAAAAAGCCGGCCTTTTCCCCCAGTTTGCTTCGCCACAAGCCGCCGAGACGGTCATTCCCTACCTAGCCGTCTCGATACGCCTGATATTCTTTTGTTTTGCCGCCTTTCTCAGCTGGTTTGCCGCCAGCCGACTGCACCAAACTCTCCAGGAAGTCCGTCACTACGCCGGTGAGCTACAGGCAGCCAACGAGAAGCTTCAAGCCAGTGAGGAAGAGCTCAGGACATCCAACGAAGAGCTGGAAGCTACCAATGAAGAGCTGCAAACTTCCGAGGAGGAACTGCGCACCAGCAATGAAGAGATGGAGGCATCCAACCAGGAACTGAGGGAGGCGCAGGAACAGCTGATTCGCGCGGAGAAACTAGCGGCGATTGGCAAGCTGGCCGGTGGAGTGGGCCATGAGCTCAGAAACCCGCTGGGGGCAATCAAGAATGCCGTTTACTATGTAAAGGGGAAAGTAGGCGCCAGTGAACTGGGACAGCAGGAACCGCGTCTTATCGAGTTTCTGGATATCATTGATGATGAGATAAATTCCTCCAACAAAATCATCAATGACCTGCTCAACTTCTCCCGGGTCGGCAAACCATCGGCCTCCCCTACTCAGATAAAAAAGGTAATTGAAAATGCCCTGTCCCGAGCACCCCTTCCCGAGAACATCAGGCTGACCAAAAGCCTGGATTCCAGCTTGCCTGAAATTGAGATTGATGCTGACCAGATTCAGCAGGTGCTGGTCAATATCATCACCAATGCCGCCCAGGCCATGCCCGACGGGGGTAGCTTGAGCATAAGTGCCGAGGAGAAAGAGAAATTCCTGGAGGTTGAGGTTACCGATACCGGCGGTGGCATAGCCGAAGATGTAATGGCGAAAATCTTTGACCCCCTCTTTACCACCCGAGCCAAGGGTATCGGTCTGGGCCTGGCGGTATGCAAGTCAATCATTGACCGCCATGGCGGGCATATTGAAGTGAAAAGCAAGACCGGGAAAGGGACTACCTTTCGGATAAAGCTGCCGCTGAAGGCATCCTAAGAGGAGGTTTAGCTTGGCCAAGAATAACGGTAAAACCAGCGTGCTGGTGGTTGATGACCTGCGCAGCATACGGCTGACTCTGGGTGGCATTCTGGAGGACGAGGGACACCATGTGGTTACCGCGGAAGACGGTTACCAGGCCATCGAAGCGGTAAAGAAAGCCCACTTTGATGCCATCTTTATGGACATAAAGATGCCAGGGATAAACGGGGTGCAAACCTTCCGCGAAGTCAAGAAGATTAACCCAGAGTCAGCGGTAATTATGATGACAGCTTATTCAGTAGAAGACCTTGTGAAGGAAGCCCTGGAAGAGGGTGCCTATGCCATTGTCTATAAACCGTTTGAC
>CAZMTT010000044.1:0-9606 GCA_964569555.1 uncultured Dehalococcoidales bacterium
ACTTTGATGCCATCTTTATGGACATAAAGATGCTGGGAATAAACGGGGTTCAGACCTTCAGGGAGATCAAGAAGATAGACTCCAAGACAACGGTAATCATGATGACGGCTTACTCGGTGGAGGATCTGGTGAAAGAAGCCCTGGATGAGGGTGCCTATGCCATCATCTACAAGCCTTTTGACATTGATAAAGTCATTTCACTCATTGAAAAACTGCTCCGCCAGAAAATACTGATACTGATAGTTGACGAACAGTTTGCCGACCGGGAAAAACTGAAGGCAATACTTGAGGACAAGGGCTACCGGGTGACGACGGCTAAAGACGGAGCAGAGGCGATAAAGAAGGTGCGGGAGAAACACTACGACATCATCTTTTTAGAGGTGAAGCTACCCGATATGAACGGCACGCAGACATTCGAGCAGGTCAAGGAAATTGACCCGAGGGCTACCGTGATTATGATGAGCGGCTGCACCGAGGAGGAGCTGGTGAAAAAAGCGGTCAGTGCCGGTGCCTATACCTGCCTACAAAAACCATTTGATATGGAAAGGGTAATGGCACTGGTGGCGGAAATAACCAGGGGAAGAAGGCAATGATTGCCAACAGCTTTACCGTTATCCTGGTAGAAGACGAGGCAGGTACCCGGGCAACCCTGTGCGGCATACTGGAGGACACCGGCTATGAGGTCATCGGGCTGGAAAGGGGGGTGGAGGCGCTGGAGGCGATACGGGGAAACCACTTTGATGTGATTATTACCGATATCAGACTGCCCGATGTCGACGGGATGGATATACTTGAGCTGGCTAAAGAAATAAATCCCGATGCCGCCGTGATTATGATGACCGGTTATGCCAGCATGGAGACCGCCGTAGATGCGGTAAACCACGGCGCCTACGCCTATTTTCTCAAGCCGATTAACCCCGACGAGCTGAAGACGGCTATCGCCAATGCCCTGAAACAGCAAAGGCTCCTGGTGGAGAACAAGAGACTGGTGGACAGCCTGCAGTATTCCAACAAGCTGCTGTTTGAAGCCAATGCCCAGCTGCGCCAGGAAATCACCGAGCGCACGCGGGTGGAGCAGGAGCTCATCGACAAAAGCGGTGAGGTGGAAGAAGCCAACCGGCTGAAGTCAGAATTTCTGGCCCACATGTCCCACGAGCTGCGCACTCCGTTAAACGCTATCATCGGCTTCTCCGAGCTCCTAATTGACGGGGTTCTGGGCAAAATTACCCAGCGGCAAAAAAAGTGCCTCAATGATATCCTGGCCAGCGGCCAGCACCTGCTCAACCTGATTAACGAGGTCCTTGACCTCTCCAAGATAGAATCGGGTAAGACCGAACTCAGGCTGACCAATTTCACCCTGACCGATATAATAGAACCGCTGAAAAGCTCTATTATGCCGATGCTTACCTCCCGAAAGCAAAGCCTTGAGATTGAAGTGCCCGACAACCTGCCCCCGGTGCGTGCCGATAAAGCCAAGGTAAGACAGGTGCTGCTCAACCTGCTCAGCAATGCCATCAAGTTTACCGCCGACGGTGGCTGGCTCAAGATTGAGGCGGTGTGGCGCAACGACTGGTGTCAGGTCAGCGTCAGCGATAACGGCATCGGTATCAACCGGGAAGACCAGGAAAGAATGTTCGAACCCTTCTGCCAGCTGGATAGTCCGCTGACCAGAGAAAGGAGCGGTACCGGGCTGGGACTGACTATTGCCCGGCAGATTATTGAAAGGCACGGTGGCCAAATCTGGGTGGAGAGTGACTACGGCCAGGGAAGCCGGTTTACCTTTACCCTCCCCCTGGCCATAAGTGAAAAAAAAATCCCGGAGCAGCCATGAAAAAGAAGATACTGATTGTGGAAGACAATCCCCAGAATATGAGACTGCTGGAGATGCTCCTTGGCGCCAAGGGCTACACCCTGCTCAAAGCAATTGACGGGGAGGAGGCAGTGAACCTGGCCACCACCGGGCGGCCCGACCTGATTATTATGGACATCCAGCTGCCCACGATGAGCGGACTTGAGGTAACCGGGCAGCTGAGACAGCTGCCCGACTTCAGCCACACCCCCATCATCGCCATTACTGCCTATGCCATGAAAGGCGACCGGGAGAAGTTGCTTGCCGCCGGGTTTGATGCCTACCTGTCCAAGCCAATCAATACCCGGGAACTACCCGGGGTAATTTCAGAGATGCTGTTTCCGCCACCGAAAGACAAACCCGGCCCTGAGGGAGATAACGGTGAGCCAGAAGATTCTAGTCATTGATGACGAGCCAATGTTCTGTAACCTGGTGGAGCAGGTTCTCAGCAATAAGGGGTACGAGGTGCTCACCGCCAGCAGCGGACAGGAGGGGCTGCGGCTCATGTTCGCCCACAAGCCCAATCTGGTGCTTCTTGATATGGCTATGCCCGGAATGGATGGCTGGCAGACCTGCGAGCGCATCCGCGATATCTCTAATATACCGGTTATCATGCTCACCGGGAAATGTAAGAGTGAAGATGACATCGTGCGCGGTCTTGACTTTGGCGCCGATGAATACCTGGTCAAACCGGTGGGCAGTAGAGAGCTGGTAGCCAGGGTGCGAGCCGTCCTGCGCCGTGCCGAAATGCCCTACTCTGCGGAGGCAAAAAGGGAGATTGCCTATAGTGACGGCTTCCTCACCGTGGATGCTGCCGAACGAAAAATTATCGTAGATGGGAAACGGGTGAAACTCACCCCCCGGGAGTTCCGCCTGTTCGTCTTACTGATAGAGAATGCCGGGCGTATTCTTACCCACAAACAGATACTGGAAAAGGTCTGGGGGTGGGAATATACTGATGACCTGGATTATGTGCGCATCTACATTTCCCACCTGCGCCAGAAGATAGAGCCGGAGCCTGCCCTGCCCAAATATGTTATCACCGAACCGGGGGTTGGCTATCTATTCCAGAAGGCTAACGGAGCCTAGTCCTTAAATTTAACCTATCTTCAGAACGGCGGCTCCCTGGATTTGGCCCTGCTTGAGCCGGAGCAGGGCTTCATTTGCCTCTTCTAAGTGGAACTCCTGAATTTCAGGGACAATCGGAATCTCCGCCGCCAGGGGCAGAAACTCCCGAGCGTCCTGGCGGGTAATGTTGGCCACGCTCTTTATCTCTTTCTCCTGCCAGAGATGGGTACAGTAGTCCAGCTCCAGGAGAGACTGCTTATCAATTTTCTCTTTGCGAATGGCGTTGATGACCACCCTCCCCCCTTTATCGATAACCCTCAACGCCTCCACAATTGGCCTCCAGACGGGGGTGGTATCAATGGCACAACTGAGCCTGTCGGGTGGAGTCTCTCCGGTTGCCCCCACCCAATCGGCACCCAGTTTCAGGGCTAAGTCCTGGTGCTCTTTCTGCCCGGCGCGGGTAAAGACAAATACCCGGCAATTGGGATACTTATGCTTGGCAAGCTGGATAACGATATGAGCCGAAGCGCCAAAACCGAACAGGCCCAGAACCTGATTATCTTTAAGGTTGCTCAGCCTTAAGGCACGGTAACCGATGGCGCCGGCACAGAGCAGGGGCGCTGCCTGGGAATCAGTAAAGCGTTCCGGAATCGGGTAGGCAAAATCGGCCCGGACCACCGTGTATTCGGCATAGCCGCCGTCAGCCTGACAACCGGTGCCCATAAAATCGGGGCACAGGTTTTCCTGGCCCTCTCGGCAGAAATGGCACCGGCCACAGGCAGAGTGTATCCAGGCGATACCGACCCGGTCGCCCATTTTAAGCCGGGTAACCCCCACCCCCAAGCCGGCTACCACGCCCACCACCTCATGGCCCAAAACTATGGGCAGCTTGGGAGGCAGCCTGCCTTCAATTTCATCCAGCTCGGTGTGGCAGACTCCGCAGGCGGAGACTTTTACCAGGACCTCCCCCCGCCCCGGCTGGGGGAGGGGCAGGTCCATCAGCTTGAGTGGCTTACTTTCCACCGGAGCAGTCTGGGTCAAAACCTGGGCTTTCATGCTCACCACCACATAGAAAAAGCCAGCGGTCAGATTCGAACTGACGACCGGCGGTTTACGAAACCGCTGCTCCACCCCTGAGCTACGCTGGCAACGGCTGCTGGCTTAGTATAGCACAAAACCATTTGACGCTAAAAACAGGCTTATGCTAGTATAAGCTAACTTCCCTCTCTGATACGATAAGCCCTTGACCCTATAGCTTGCTTGGTAAAAACGATGAAGGTAGAGGAAGAGCTGGCCAGATTCTCCGCCGAGAAGGACACGATGCTGACCATCGGCGTTTTTGACGGGGTCCATCTCGGTCATAAATACCTGCTTTCCCAGCTGAAAGAACACGCCCGACAGCAGAACCTGCTCAGCGGAGTGGTCACCTTTCGCCAGCACCCCTTAGAAGTGCTGTCATCCCAAACCGGACTGGCTTTCCTGACTGACCCCCCCGCCCGGACCAGCCTCCTCAAGGCGGAAGGCATTGACGTCATTATTACTTTATCTTTCACCCCTGAATTAGCCCAGCTTGGCGCCGGAGAGTTCATCAGCCTGCTCAAGAAATACCTCAGAATGCGCGCCCTGCTGGTCGGGCCTGACTTTACCCTGGGCCGGGACCGGGAAACCGACTGCGATGCCCTGCATAAACTGGGCAAGGAAATGAGCTTTGATGTTATTGTCATCCCCCATATCGTGCTCGATGGTGCCGTGGTAAGCAGCACCGCTATTCGCCAGGCCCTGGCTAAGGGAAACATGGAGCGGGTGCTCAATCTGACCGGGCGCCCCTTCAGCCTTCACGGGCGCGTGGCCACCGGCGCCGGGCGAGAGATTGGCTTTCCCACCGCCAATATAGAGATAGACCCCCAGCAAGCCCTGCCCACCGATGGTGTTTACGCCACCCGTGCCTATTTAAACGGCCAGGCACACAAGTCGGTGACCAACATCGGCCAGCGTCCCACTTTTGGTCGAAACAAACGCACCGTAGAAGTCCACATTCTTGACTACGATAGTGAGCTTTACGGGCGTGAGCTAAAAATTGACGTTATCAAGCGGCTCCGCCCCGAAAAGCAATTTGATAGTCCCGACAAGCTGAAAAAACAGATCGCCGAGGACATAAAACTAAGCCGGGCGATACTGGATTGTTGAGGTAATTATGAGTAATCAACAATTTAGTTACCTGCTAAAGCGGGGGGTAGCCGAAATCATCGTGGCCGAAGAGATGATGAAGCTAATGCGCTCAAAGCGTAAATTGCGCTTAAAAGAAGGCTTTGACCCCAGTTTCCCCGATATTCACCTGGGGCATATGGTCGCCCTGAGAAAACTGCGCCAGTTTCAGGAACTGGGGCACCAGGTTGTCCTCATCGTCGGTGACTGGACGGCCCAGATTGGCGACCCGAGCGGTGTTTCTATTACCCGCCCCATGCTTTCCGCAGCCGAAGTCAAAGCTAATGCCGAAACCTATATGAAGCAGTTCTTCAAAGTGGTTGACCGGCAAAAAACAGAGGTAAGGTGGCAAAGCGAGTGGTTCGGCAAGTTCAGCCTCAGTGATGTCATAAAGCTCACCAGCCGTTTTACTATTGCCCAGCTTATGGCCCGCGAGGACTTCAGCAGCCGCTATGACGGCGGAAGGCCGATTGCGCTCACTGAATTCCTCTACCCGCTGCTCCAGGCTTATGATTCGGTGGAGATAAAAGCGGATGTGGAGTTCGGCGGTATTGACCAGAAATTCAACCTGCTGACCGGCCGGGAGCTCCAGACCATGCTGGGGCAACCCCCCCAGCAGTGCTTTATGACCCCCCTGCTCATCGGCACCGACGGCAGTCAAAAGATGAGCAAGAGCCTGGGCAACTACATCGGCGTGGCTGAGCCACCCGATGAAATCTACGGCAAGGTGATGTCCCTTCCCGATAGCCTTATCTGGGACTACTTTGAACTGGTGACCGATGTTCCCGATAAAGAGCTGGCGGAACTGAAGCAGGAGATAACCAGTGAGAAGCTGAACCCGATGACAGCCAAGAAGCGGCTGGCACGTGAGATTGTCAGCCAGCTCTATGACCCGAAAGCAGCCACTGAAGCCGAAAATAGTTTCACCAGGGTTTTCCAAAAGAGAGAGCTGCCCGAAGAAATGCCCGCTTTTTCTTTTTCTTTTCTAAAAGAGGCAGCCCCAATGGATGAAAGAAGCATTGAAGACAAAAAAAGAGGGGCGATGATTATTAGAATGGATGATTGGGATATTAGCTACATGCTAGTAAAAACAGGTCAGGCAAAAAGCCGTAGTGAAGCTACTCGTCTAATTCGACAAGGTGCTGTCAGTATAGACGGTAAACGAATATCGAATAATATCTCCGCTATTAGAAGTGGTAGCATAATCAAAGTAGGTAAACACCGCTTTGCTAAGGTGATAAATACAGATAATACTGATAGCAAATAAATAAGGAAATAATTATAGAAAAGCGGGCTCGGTCAGCATCAATAGCCAGAAGGTAACTAACCCCTATGAAATTGTCCCCAAAGGTAGTATAATAAAAGTGGGTAAGCGACGTTATCTTAAATCCACTTAACGTCGCCTCCTTATTTTCTACTCCCACTTTGCCGATTAACTATTGATATAATATAAATAGCCAAAATAGAAGGGGGAAAACAAATGGTAAACCTACGTATTCCGGGACCGACTCCAGTACCTGATGAAGCTCTCAAGGCAATGGCCATGCAGATGATAAATCACCGTGGCCCCGAATTTGTAAAGGCACTAAATGAAGTAACCGAAAAACTGAAAACCGTGTTCCAGACCAAGAATGATGTGCTTACCCTCACCGCCGCCGGAACCGGTGGCCTGGAAGCGGCTATCGTTAATACGCTATCGCCGGGAGATAAAGTATTAGCCACTTCTATTGGTGTCTTCGGCGACCGCTTTACCAAAATCGCCCAGACCTATGGCGCCGATGTTATCCCCCTCAAGTTTGAGTGGGGCAAGGCCGCCGATGCCGATGCCATCCGTAAGGCGCTCCAGGCTGACCCCAAAATCAAGGCGGTGCTGGTCACCCAGAATGAGACCTCCACCGGGGTTACCAATGACCTGGCGGCAATCTGCCCCGTGGTCAAAGAGTTTGACAAGCTGCTGCTGGTTGATGCCATCAGCGGCCTTGGCGCCATCGACCTGCCGGTAGACAAGTGGCAGTGCGATGTTACCGTCACCGGCTCCCAGAAAGCCTGGATGGTCCCCCCCGGCTTGACTATGGTCAGCGTTAGTAAAGAGGCCTGGCAAGCCCACGCTGAGGCTAAGATGCCCCGCTTCTACTTTGATTTCAGCAAAGCCAAGAGCTACCTGGAAAAGGGGCAGACGCCGTGGACACCGGCGGTCTCTATTGTCTTCGCCCTCAACGTCACCCTGGACATGATACTGAAAGAGGGTCTGGCCAATGTCTTTGCCCGCCACATCCGGGTGGCTAAAGCGGCTCGAGATGGCATCAAATCGCTGGGGCTATCCCTGTTTGCTGACGAAAGATATGCCTCCGAGACCGTCACCTCGGTAACATCTCCCCCCGGACTGGATGCCAAAGCACTGCTTAAGATTCTAAGGGAGGAGCACGAGGTAGTACTGTCCGGTGGCCAGCAGGACCTGAGCGGTAAGATATTTCGCATCGGCCACCTTGGCTGGGTTAACGAAAAGGATATTGCCGGAGTAATATCAGCGCTGAAAGCGGCACTACCCCGGGCCGGCTTTGCAGGAGGTTAATGATGAAGGTATTGGTTAGCGACCCCCTTTCGGAAGAAGCGGTAAACCGGCTGCGCGAGCATGCCGAGGTGGATGTTAAGACCGGGCTCAAACCGGAGGAGCTCATCCCCATAATCGGTGATTATGATGCCCTAGCGGTACGCAGTCAGACGCAGGTTACCGCCGAGGTCATCAAAGCCGGCAAGAAGCTGCAGATTATCGGCCGGGCCGGGGTCGGTATTGACAACATTGATGTTAAAGCGGCTACCCAGCAGGGTATCATCGTCGTTAATGCCCCCACCGGCAACACCGTCTCGGCAGCGGAACACGCCATTGCCCTGATGTTTGCCCTCGCCCGGAACATTCCCCGGGCCAACACCTCACTCAAAGGCGGAGAATGGCGGCGAAGCGAATTTATGGGCACCGAGATAAGGGGTAAGACGCTGGGGCTGATTGGACTGGGCAATGTCGGCTCAGAAGTGGCCCGACGCGTCCGGGGCATGGAAATGAAGCTTATCGGTCATGACCCCTTTGTCTCCGCGGAGTATGCCCGCAAGATTCAGGTGGAGCTGGTCCCGATGGAGAAACTGCTCAAAGAGTCTGACTTTATCTCGCTTCACCTTCCCCTGACACCGCAAACCAAGGGGCTAATCGGCGCCAAAGAACTGGAGCTGATCAAACCGACGGCACGCATCATCAATACCGCCCGGGGGGCACTGATTGATGAAGAGGTGCTGGCTAACGCCGTCAAAGAGAAAAAGATAGCCGGTGCCGCCGTGGATGTCTTTCCCAAGGAACCGGCTACCGAAAGCCCTCTCTTTGGTGTGGATAATATTATTGTCACCCCCCATCTGGGTGCTTCCACCGCCGAGGCTCAGGTTCTGGCATCCACTGATATTGCTGAGCAGATTATTGATGTCGCCCAGGGCAAGCTACCCCGCTATGCGGTTAATGCTCCCTTTATCCCGCCCGAAATGCTCTCGGTACTGGCTCCCCTCATGAATGTAGCCTCCATGGTAGGCAGGCTGGTCAGCCAGCTGGCTGAGGGGCAGATGAAAACCATCAAGATAAGCTATGATGGCGAGGTTTCGGAGTGTGATACCAAAATTTTGAAGGCAGCCGTGCTGGGCGGCTTACTGGAGAATGTAAGTGAGGAAAGGGTTACCCTGGTCAACGCCGACCTGGTAGCCTCCCGCCGCGGTCT
This sequence comes from uncultured Dehalococcoidales bacterium, assembly GCA_964569555.1. GTDB lineage: Bacteria > Chloroflexota > Dehalococcoidia > Dehalococcoidales > JAUYDJ01. The sequence goes on from CAZMTT010000044.1 coordinate 8,878, forward strand.
GAAGGTGGTGGAAAAGAGCGAGGCAACCTGCGAAAACTACGCCAGCCTGGTGACCGTAGAGGCTACTACCAGCGCCGGGGTTACCACCGTGGCGGGGACGGTAATCCGCAGTGAGCCACACATCGTCCAGGTCAATAACTACTGGATGGACATCGTGCCTACCGGCGGCTACTTCCTGTTCGCTGACCATCTGGACCGTCCCGGCCTTATTGGTGCCGTGGGCAAGGTAACCGGCGATGCCGACATTAATATCAGCGCCATGCATGTCAGCCGCCTCAAGCCGAGGGGGCAAGCCCTGATGGTATTAGCCCTGGATGAACCCCTGACCGAGGCACAAAAAAAGAAAATGCTGGCTATCCCGAATGTCGATAGCGTCAAAGTGGTAAAAATTTAGCTGAAAACCTACCCCAGCTGATAGAAGACCAGTCCCGCCGGGGCTTTGGGGTAAAAGTAGGTTGATTTGCGGGGCATCCGGTCGCCAATATCAGCGATGGCTTTGATGGTCTCCGCCCTGACCGGGCTTAACAGAAATGCCAGCTGGTATTCGCCACTCAAAACTTTATCCACCGCATCCTGCCGGGTATGGCTATAGCTGAGGGTGACCTCTTCCCGCTCGCTGCTGAGTTCCAGCACCTTCTCCAGTATAATATGGTCAACCACACTAACATCCAGCCGCTTATACAGCTCGGAATGAAAATAGGGCATCATCTGGCTGGCCGAGGCAAAGTC
>CAZMTT010000045.1:0-9419 GCA_964569555.1 uncultured Dehalococcoidales bacterium
GCCTTGCCCCGGGAAATGCATTTATTGCCCCACCTTTCTGGATATACCCCAGAGCTATACTCCGGAATCGCCGGCGGCGATGCGTGCCCGGCAGTGCGGCTATGATGCCCGAAAGCAGGTTGAGCTGAGGCTGAGAGTGCTCACTGATATGGGGCACCCCACCGATAAGATTGAGCTGATAGTAATGGGGGGCACCTTTCTGGCTTACCCTAAAGATTATCAATACCAGTTCATCAAGGACTGCTATGATGCCCTGAATGGCAGCCAGTCGGTCAGTCTGGAAGCGGCCAAATGGCTCAATGAAACGGCCAGTCACCGCTGTGTCGGACTTTGTATCGAGACCAGACCTGACTGGTGCGGGCCGGCGGAAATAGACGGGATGCTTGAACTGGGCACCACCAGAGTGGAGCTCGGTGTGCAGACACTAGATGACGAGGTCTACCGGCTGATTGGCCGGGGGCACGGGAGCGGGGAGGTGGTCAGGGCGACTGCCTTGCTCCGCCAGCACGGCTTTAAGGTGCACTATCACTGGATGCCCGGCCTGCCCGGCTCAACGCCCAAACTTGATTTAGCGCTGACCCGAAGGCTGTTTAGCGACAATCGCTTCCGACCGGACGGGTTGAAGCTTTACCCGACGATGGTGGTCACCGGCACCGAGCTGGAGAAGTGGTATCAGGCGGGGCGTTACCAGCCCTATGACGCCGAGACCATGATTAACCTGATAGTTGACATAAAATCAACGGTGCCCAAGTATGTCCGTATCTCAAGGGTGCTCCGTGACATCCCGCCTAAGTTTATTGTGGCTGGCTTGAAAGACTCGCTGCGGGATGTGGTCAAACAACGGATGGGGGAGAGGGCTATTGAGTGTAAGTGTATCCGCTGCCGGGAATACGGCCACCGGGTGCGCAATGGCTGGGAAACGGGTGAACCCAGCATGGTCAGGATGGATTACGAAGCCTCAAACGGCAGGGAGACTTTTCTCTCTTTTGAGGATGAAAATGAGACGCTGTTCGGTCTGCTGCGGATGAGAGTCCAGGCCGAGCCGATGGCCGGGCTGGGGCCGGAAACTAGCGGGAATCTAGCTATAATTAGGGAGCTGCATGTCTACGGGCCTGAGGTCTCCCTCGGTCAGCATAGTGTCGTCGCCGTTCAGCACAGGGGCCTGGGCAAGGCGCTGCTGGGGGAGGCGGAGCGGATTGCCGCTGAAGAGTTTCGGGTTCCGGTGATAGCGGTGTTAAGTGGGGTGGGGGCTAAAGAGTATTACCGTACTGAATTTGGCTACCGCTCTCAGGGCGATTACATGGTCAAGAACCTGGCTTCAGGCTAAAAGATAATTTTTGGGTCCGGTCTTAGCCCCGGCTTGAGAGCAACAGGAGATAGAGAGTGCCAACCAGAATGGGGCTGATTATTGTTACCGCTATGATATCACTGGTTTTGCTTGGCGGGAGCTGTGCCCCCGCCCCGGATTTCGATAAACAGTTGAAGTCAGTTGTTAAGCCCTACCGCTTCAGTATCGCCGGCTGGGAATTCCGGGCGATTCCCGCCGAGGTTGGCAAATGGCTCTTCCACGGCTCTCAGAAGGCAAATGACGAGGTTAACCTGGTTAGCGAGTACTTTGCTACTGTCGGGCAGATAAAGAGCCTGAAAACAGAGATAGAAGCCGTCAAAAAAGGCGATAAAGCGGGCGACCTGGCTTCACTGCAAACGAAGCTGGACAGATTACTGGAGCAGAGGGCTGCCCGGGATGAGATCGTAGAGGGGATAATCGCCCGCCAGATAAAAGAGACCCTGGCGGAAGAGGGTATCTACAATCCAGTGGTCGGGCGGAAAGTGAGCTTCCCCCCGCTCATCTTCAGATTAGAACCCCCGCCCAACCTGCTGGTGATTTCGCCAAGAGAGCGTATTGAGAGCATGCGCGAAATTCCTCTCCAGTCGGCTATCAGCCGGGACGATACCGAAGCCATTGAAGCCGAGATTGATAAGCTAAATGTTTCCTCACTGGTGGTGGGGCTGGGTGGCTTTGCCACCTATCCCAGTGTGGTCAGTAATGAAAATGATTTACAGTTTACCCTGAATGCGGTGGCTGAGGAGTGGCTGCACCAGTACCTGGCTTTCAAACCGCTCGGTTTCCGTTACCTGCTTGACCTGAGCGGTATCGCCCGGGACTATGAAATTGCCACCATGAACGAGACTCTGGCCGGCATGGTCAGCAAAGAGATTGGTGCCATCGTCTATGAAAAGTACTATGCTCAACCGGAAAATCAGCCTGAGCCGCTAGTCCAGCCCGATTTTGACTTTAACCGGGAGATGAGGGAGATAAGAAGGGCGGTTGACCAGTATCTGGCTCAGGGTGAAATCAAGACGGCTGAGGAGTTTATGGAGCAGAAGCGCCAGTATCTGGCCGGCAAAGGCTATTATATCCGGAAGCTGAATCAGGCCTATTTTGCCTTTCATGGGACTTACGCCGATAGGCTGACCTCAATCAGCCCCATCGGCGTTGAGCTGAGAGAGCTGAGACAGCAGAGTGTTTCCCTGAAGGAATTCCTGGAGACGGTCTCGGAGATGACCAGCCGCCAGGAGCTGAAAGAAGCATTGGGCGGAGAGTTTAGCGAGTGAAAAGTTATGATGTAATCGTGGTTGGTGCTGGACCGGTGGGGAGCTATGTGGCTTACCAGCTGGCGGGGAGGGGGCATAACGTGGCGGTGGTGGAGCAGAAGGCAGCATTGGGGGAGAAAATCTGCTGCGCCGGCATCATCAGCCCCAAGTGCGTTGAATCATTTGCGCTTGGCGAGGATATTATTCTGAGGCGGGCCAACAGCGCCAGGCTATTTTCACCTTCAGGCAGGCTGCTCAGGGTGTGGCGGCCGGAGACCCAGGCCTGCATTATCGACCGGGCGGGTCTTGATGCCTCGCTGGCGAAGCAGGCCCAGAACAGGGGGGTGGACTACTGGCTGGGTAGCCCGGTCAGCAATATCAATATTGGCGATGAAGGCGTTAAGATTGAAGCAGTCCGGCAGGGAGAGCGCTTAGCTTTCAGGGCAGAAGCGCTGGTTGTGGCTACCGGCTTCGGCTCAAGCCTGACTCAGCAGCTGGGTTTGGGCCGAGCCGGCGATTCGGTTATGGGGGGTCAGGCAGAGGTGGCAGCGGAGGGGGTGGAGGAAGTCGAGGTCTATTTCGGTCGGGAGGTGGCACCGGGCTTTTTTGGCTGGCTGGTGCCGACCTCGCCGGGCCGGGCTCTGGTTGGGTTGCTTTCCCGGCGCCGCCCTGAATTTTATCTCCAGAAGCTGCTCTCATCCCTTGAGGCTGAGGGGAAAATAGCCTCTGCCGGGGCTAAGCCGGGTTATCGGGGGATTTTGCTGAAACCGCCAGCTAAGACCTATGGTAATAGACTGCTGGTGGTGGGCGGGGCTGCCGGGCAGGTGAAGCCGACCACCGGCGGCGGCATTTACTACGGCTTGCTCTGTGCCGATATCGCCGTGGCTACCCTGCATCAGGCACTGGGGCGCGGTGACCTGTCAGATAAGAGCCTGGCGGGCTATGAGAAGGGGTGGCGGAGGAGGCTGGGGAGGGAATTGAGGATGGGCTACTGGGCACGGAAGCTCTACGAGCATATGAGTGATGCCCAGATTGACCGTGCCTTTGACATAATAAAGTCCAGTGGTATTGATGATGCCCTGCTTAAAGCGGAAGAAGTGTCTTTTGACTGGCATGGTGAGATGATATTAAGGCTGGTGGGACACCAGCTATTAGCCAGAGCCATCGGGGTGGCCAAGATCCCGTTTCGCTCAAAATAGGGCTAAAGAACGCGATTTAATTTTATTGACCCGAGTGTGGTTAGCGCTTAGAATATGAAGTGAAGTCTCTAGCGGGGGTGATATAGATGAGTGAGCCTGGCCTGAGTTTGAGTGAAGCGGCCACTCGTTTTCTAGCCAACTTGTCCCCGGAGAACAGGGGTATCAGCCAGCAGGAGGTCTATCGCTTTGTGCGCTGGTATGGCTGGGAGCGACCGGTCGCCGGGCTTACTGCGCCTGAGGTAGCCCGGTATGCCGAGCAGCTATGCCGCTCCGATACTGACTATAACCAGAAGCTGGAGCTGACCCGGGCCTTCTTGATTCACGCTAAGCAGGCGGGGTGGACGGGTAAAAATCTGGCTACCAACCTGCGGGTGAGAAAGGGGAAGACCGCCCCCGTCCCCGGCTCTCGCCGCGGTTCGGTAAAGGCAGTCCCCTTGACCGCTGAGGGTTACGCCAAACTGGAAGCGGAGCTGACGGCGCTGAAGGCGAGGCGTACCGAGACCATTGCCGAAGTACGCCGCGCTGCCGCCGATAAGGACTTTCGGGAGAATGCGCCTCTGGAGGCCGCCCGGCAGGAACACGGTCGGTTAGAGGGGCGCATCCGGGAGATAGAGGCAGCACTGAAATCAGCGGTTATCATTGCCGAAAAAGAGACGCCGGCGCCCAAGGTAGGCATCGGTGACCGTATTGTCCTGTGTGACCTGGCTTCCGGGGAAGAGCTGCGCTATACCATGGTCTCGCCCCGCGAGGTTGACCCCAGCCAGGGCAAAATTTCCAGCCTCTCCCCCATCGGCAAGGCGGTATTCGGTCGGCGGCAGGGGGAAATAGTGGAGGTAACCGTACCCGTCGGCAAGCTGCGGTATCAGATTAAACAGATAGGGCATTAGTCGGGCTTTTTAAGTCGGGCTGCATTTAAACCTTTTCCCAGGTGGGTTGACATGGACTGGTGGAATACTTTTGTCATTGTTCTCCTCTTGTTTCTGGCGGTTATTGGCCTGGCACGACCATTCATGAAACTAAAAAAAGGCAGTCCTGAAGATGTGGGCTTGCTGCTAGACCACCTGCAGAATATGGGCATTCACGCAACTCTTTTAGAGGTAGAAAAAAAAGCGGGCGGAAGGGGCGCCAGACAGACTTCAATGGAGAGGTGTCAGGGTGCCATCAAGATAGGGGGCCGGAATATTGACCTTATCAATGTGGTCAGTAAGGCAACCCCGTTTGGGGACCGCCTTTTCGCTGACTACTCGGTCAGGACCGGTTTATGGCCGGGTAAAACGAGCCGGAAGAAGACCGGGCTAGTCCGAAAAGGGGCTCTGGGAGTGCTGGGCGGAGGGGGTGATATTGAGTGGAAGGGCGATGAGTGGCTTTGCCAGGAGCTCAATTACGACCCCCGGCTTAAAGACAAACTGGGGCAAGCCGAAATGGAAGGCAGTATTTCGATTTTGCCGGGTGGTGAGTACGCCAAAGTAAGGGTTGCTTACCAGTTACCATCGGCTGGTTTGTTTGAGGCAATTGATATTATTGCCGGCCATATCAGGTCGATTTGGTAGAAGCTCGGCCTAGAATCTATCTTTTATGCCCCGCCGCAGAAGGACGTGGCGCCAGCTACCGGCTTTGTCCCGCATTTCCTTTACTCTGGGGATGTACTTGATTGCCGGCAGGAGCAGGAGCAATATGGTATAGACTACCAGCGTGCCATCGTGATAGATCAGCCAGGCAATGAAGGGGAAACTGACCAGGGCGAGGCTATAACTTAAAGTCGGGAAGCGGGTGAAGAGCAGGCCCACACCGAAGACAGCCAGATAGATGGGGATGCCCCAGGGCATGAGATAGGCAAGGACACCGATACAGGTTGCCCCGCCCCGCCCGCCGCGGAAGTTGAGGAATATGGTGAAGCCGTGGCCGATTACGGCAAACGCACCGGCCAGCAACTGGATTATTTCGGGTGTTCCCATCAGGCGTGCCAGGGCGACCACGGCGGCTCCCTTGCCGATATCTATTGCCAGCACCATTAGTCCGGCTAAGAAGCCGACCTGATAGAAGACATTCATGGCGCCCATATTTCGGGTGCCTACCTGGCGGATGTCGAATCCCTTGACGAGACGGCCGGTGATATAAGCGGTGGGGATGGAGCCGATTAAGTAGGCAATGCTGAGGGCGAGGACACTAAACATTATTTCACTGGTCATGTTCCCTCTCCATTCCGGCCGGGGCAAAGTCCAGGATATTAAGTCTCAGCTTCTCTTTCCCGCCCCAGCGGTCTATTTCCAGATTATACACAATGTCAAGGGGCGATGACATCTCCTCCCGGAAATTACCCAGGCCAAAACCTACCCCCTCCCACAATGTGCCGCCCTGCTGCAGTTTCAGCCTGAGGTGAGCGCCGTTGCTACCCATGGTGCAGCAGTTAATAATCTCTACCTGGCGGCTGAGAAAGACGGGCAACGGATTGCCACGGCCAAAGGGAGCCAGTTGCTGGATGGCGGAGAAGGTATCCTCGCTCAGGTCGGGCAGGGCAACCTCGGCGTCAATATCCAGCGAAGGGCGGAGGTCAAGTCCGGCGAGCTGGCTGGCGGCCAGCTCGGAGAGGCACTGTTTGAAGCGGGGCAGATTCCGGGTGGGCAGGGCCAAGCCGGCGGCCTGGGAGTGCCCGCCAAACCGGGATAGAAAACGCTGGCACTGACCCAGTGCCAGGAGAATATCAAATTCGGGGATACTGCGGCAGCTGCCACTGCTTATCTGCTCACCGATTCGGATAAATACGGCCGGCCGGTAAAACTCCTCGGATAGCCTGCCGGCGATGAGTCCGGCGATGCCCACCGGGCAGTCTTCATCGCCGGCGATGAGCACTGGTGAAATCTCCTGAGCCAGTATCTGCTCCCTGGCCCTACTTAATATCTGGCTGGTTATGCGCTGCCTTTCCTCGTTTTTCTGCTGCAGCCACGAGGTAAGCCCCTGTGCTTCTACTAATGAGTCGGTCATCAGCAGTTGATAGCTGCTCATGGCGTGGGCCAGTCTGCCGGCGGCATTGAGCCGGGGGGCGATGACCCAGGAGACGGTTTCGGCGTCAAGATTGCCCGTGCTCAGCCCCGCCTGTGTTATCATTTCGCTCAGCCCTAGGCGGGGACTGTCGTTAATCAGCTTGAGCCCCTCTTTGACCAGATAGCGGTTTTCACCGAGCAGCGGCGTCATATCGGCGATAGTGCCCAGGGCAGCCAGGTCTATCAGGTTGTGAAGTTGTGCCTCTTTACCAATACTCTGAAAGAGGGCCTGCAGGAACTTGAAGGCTACCCCCACGCCGGCTAGCTCGGCAAAGGGGTAGGCTGAATCGGGGAGCCTGGGGTCAATTACGGCGGTAGCCTTTGGGATTACCTCGGTTGGGGTATGGTGGTCGGTAACGATAATATCAAGCCCCATCTTTTTGGCTTTCCTGACCTCGCTTACCGCGGTGATGCCGCAGTCAACGGTAATAACCAGGCTGATTCCCTGCTGGCGGAGGTTTTCCAGGGCGGCGGTTTTCAGCCCGTAGCCTTCGGTCAGGCGGTGCGGTATATAAGGGGTTGCCTTAGCCCCCAGCAGGGATAGTCCCTGAACCAGGATAGCGGTCCCGGTGATGCCGTCAGCATCAAAGTCGCCATAGACGGCAATACTTTCCGCGGAGAGCAGAGCCCGATAAACCCGGGCTACTGCCGGCTGCATATCGGGCAGGAGAAATGGGTCACCGAGCAGACGACTATCGGCGGCGAGGAATAGCTCAACCTGGGCGGGCTCACTGAGCCCGCGATTATACAGGAGCTGGGTGACCAAAGGGGATAGACCGGCCGTGGTAGCCAAATGCTCATCTGGGACCGGCGGTAGAAGCTTCCAATGGCAATGGTTCAAACTTATGCCTCAGCAAATTTTCGAAAGATGAGAACCGAGTTATGGCCACCGAAGCCAAAGGAATTGGACAGGGTGGTGTTGACCTCTGCCTGGCGGGCTTCATTGGGCACATAGTCCAAATCGCATTCCGGGTCAGGGTGGGTGAGGTTTATGGTGGGCGGTATTATGCCGTGCTGGATGGTTAAGATGCATATGGCGGCTTCAGTCGCCCCGGCGGCCCCGATTAGGTGTCCCGTCATTGACTTGGTTGAGCTTACCGGAATACGGTGGGCGAGGTCACCAAATACGGTCTTGATGGCTATGGTTTCAGTTTTATCATTCAGCGGGGTAGAGGTACCATGGGCATTGATGTAATCGATTTCACTGGTGGTCACCCCGGCTTTTTTCAGTGCCATCTGCATTGCCTTGACGGCGCCCCGGCCATCTTCCATGGGCTGGGTAACGTGGAAGGCATCACCGCTGGCACCGTAGCCGATAACCTCAGCCAGTATGTTAGCCCCCCGCTCTTGGGCGGAGGTGAGACTCTCTAAAACAAGGATGGCGGCGCCTTCACCAATGACAAAGCCGTCCCGTTCGGCATCAAAGGGGCGGGAGGCTAGCTTGGGGGCATCGTTTCGGGTTGATAGCGCTCTCAGGGCATTAAAAGAAGCGATACCCAGTGGGTTGATTATCGCCTCGGCACCGCCGGTAATCATGATGCGGGCATCACCCCGCCGAATAATTTCACAGGCAACGCCGATGGCATCCGAGCCGCTGGAGCAGGCTGAGGTGGTGCACAGGTTCGGCCCCCTCACCTTCAGTGCGATGGACACCTGGGCGGCGGCAATATCGGCGATCATCATCGGGATGAGAAAGGGGCTCACCCGGTCCGGTCCCTTCTCCAGCATTATTTTGGTCTGTTCATACAGGGTGCCCAGGCCGCCGATGCCACTGCCAACGACGATACCGGTGCTGTCCTGGTTGTTGGCGTCTATCTGGATGCCGGCCTGCTCCAGTGCCTGGAGACTGGCGGCGACGGCCAGCTGGGCAAAGCGGTCCATACGGCGGACTTCCTTGCGGTCAATGTAATTGGTCGGCTCGAATCCCTTGACCTCGCCGGCGAACTTGGTCTCCATGGCGCTGGCATCAAAAAGGGTGATGTAGTCAATGCCCGACTTGGCTGAGACAAGACCATCCCAGGTCGTGGCGACATCCAGTCCCAGCGGGCACAGCATGCCCATGCCGGTAACTACCACCCGGTTATTGGCGTCATTCATTGAACCAATTCCTCCTCTCTGGCTTAGCTGTAACCCCTTGGTGTTGGCTAATATTATGGCATAATTTCAGCCTGCGGGCAAATTAAGGCTTTGACCACATGATGGCACGGCAAGTATAATTTAATCTGAAATGAGTATTGACCAGAGGGGCAGTAAGATTGCCCTAGATACTATAGGCTGCAAGCTTAATCAGGCGGAAACCGAGCTCCTGGCGAAGCAGCTGGCAGAAGCCGGCTACCGGCTGGTAGCCAGCGCCGATGAGGCAGATATTTATATCTTGAATACCTGCACCGTCACCCACGTTGCCGATAGCAAGTCCCGCCACCTGCTCCGGCTGGCCCATCGGCAAAACCCTCATGCCCGGCTGGTGGCTACCGGCTGTTATGCCGAGCGGGCGTCTCAGGAGCTGGCCCAAATTAATGGGGTTGACCTGGTGCTGGGCAATAACGCCAAAGCCGATTTAGTCAGGCGGCTTGAGGAGCACGGT
>CAZMTT010000046.1:0-9069 GCA_964569555.1 uncultured Dehalococcoidales bacterium
ACCGTCATATCCAGTACCTCGGCTATGTTCTTACCCTTAAATCTAATCTCCAGAGCCTCACGGTTATAGCGCTTCCCCTTGCACACCTCGCAGGGGACGGTCACGTCAGGCAAAAACTGCATCTCAATCTGGATAAAGCCCTCGCCACGGCAGGCTTCACAGCGCCCGCCCTTAACATTGAAAGAAAACCGCCCCGGGGCGTAGCCCCTCATTCTGGCTTCGGGAACAGTGGCAAACAGCTCCCGGATGGGGGTAAAAACGCCGGTATAGGTCACCGGGTTACTGCGGGGGGTGCGCCCGATGGGAGACTGGTCAATATTGACCACCTTATCAATATGCTCCGCCCCGGTAATCTCATCACAATCGCCCGCCCTTTCCCGTGACCGGTAGAAGAGCTGGGCCAGCTTTTTATACATGATTTCATCAATCAGGGTGCTCTTACCGCTACCGGAAACCCCGGTAATGCCGACAAACTTGCCCAGCGGAATACAGACGTCAATGTTCTTCAGGTTATTCTGCCGGGCGCCCTTGATGACTATTTCCTGCCCCGAGCCGGGGCGACGCTTAGCCGGCAACGGAATCTGCTTGGCGCCGCTGAGGTACTGGCCGGTGATTGACTCTTTACAGTGCAACACATCAGCCAGGGAGCCGGTGATTACAATCCACCCCCCGTGCTCCCCCGCCCCCGGTCCCATATCAATGATATGGTCGGCGGCACGCATCATGGCTTCATCGTGCTCTACAATCAGTATGGTATTGCCCAGGTCCCTCAGCCTCTTCAGGGTCTCAATCAGGCGATAGTCATCCGCCGGGTGCAGCCCCACCGTCGGCTCATCGCAGATATAGAGCACCCCCATCAGCCCGCTACCAATCTGGGTAGCCAGCCGAATCCGCTGTGCCTCACCGCCGCTTAAAGTAGCCGAGGCACGGTCAATGCTGAGATAGTCCAGACCGATATCCTTCAGGAAACCGAGGCGGGCTTGAATCTCCTTGATAATCTGCCGGGCAATAATTCGCTCCCGTTTACTGAGCACCCGCTTATCAATGGCCGTCAGCCACTTCATTGCCTGGACAACCGACATGGCGCCGACATCCATAATATTCTGACCGCCGATGGTTACCGCCAGGGACTCCGGCTTGAGCCGTTTGCCCTCACAGACCAGACAGGGGGTGGTCGCCATATAGCGTCCAATCTCGGCACGGCTGCGCTCCGACTGGGTATCACGGCTCAGCCGCTCCAGATAGGGAATCACCCCTTCATAGCCGCTGAAATACTCCCTGACCCGCCCGTAGCGGTTGCGGTACTGCACCAGCTCCCCATCCTCGCCGTAAAGTATCAGTTTAAGATTATGTTCGCTCAGCGCTTTGACCGGCGCATCCAGGGAAAAACCGTAGCGCCGGCCCAGCATCCTGAGCTCGTCCATATGCCAGGCGAGCCACCAGCCGGGATGTATCGCCCCCTGGGCGATAGACAACTCCCGGTTGGGGATGACCAGGTCGGGTTCTACCTCCATCTTCATCCCCAGCCCGGTGCAGGCGGGACAAGCCCCGTGGGGGCTGTTGAAACTGAAGGTGCGGGGGGCAATCTCACCCAGGCTGATGCCGCAGTAGACACAGGCAAAGTGCTCCGAGAAGAGCAGCTCCTCACCGTCCACAATGGACACCAGCACCACCCCCGCCCCCAGCTTGAGGGCGGTCTCCACCGAATCGGCAATACGGCTCTGGCTGCCGCTCTGCCCGATGACCAGTCTATCCACCACCGCTTCAATAGCGTGCTTCTTGTTCTTATCCAGCTGAATTTCCTGCGACAGGTCATAGATATGCCCGTCAACCCTGACCCGGACATAGCCCGCTTTGCCCAGGTCGTCAAAAACCGCCTGGTACTCGCCCTTGCGGTCCCTGATTAAGGGCGCCATAATCATAATCCGGCTGTTCTGGGGGAGGTTCTGGATGGCATCCACAATCTGCTGCACGGTCTGGGTGGTAATCTCCCGCCCGCAGCGGGGGCAGTGGGGGTGGCCAGTCCGGGCGAAAAGCAGCCTGAGGTAATCATAGATTTCGGTTACCGTGCCCACCGTAGAACGTGGATTGCGGCTCGGTCCCTTCTGGTCAATAGAAATCGCCGGGCTCAAGCCCTCAATATTGTCAACATCAGGTTTCTCCATCCTGCCTAAAAACTGGCGGGCATAGGCAGAGAGAGACTCCACGTAGCGGCGCTGCCCCTCGGCATAGATGGTGTCAAAAGCGAGCGAGCTTTTGCCCGAGCCGGAGACGCCGGTAATCACCACCAGCTTATCGCGGGGGATGACCACATCAATATTCTTCAGGTTGTGCTCCCGCGCCCCTTTAACAATAATGGAATCAAGCGGCATATCTGCCTCCAAAGACTTATTTTAACATCAGGGCTGAACCCCTCACAAGTTTTACCCGTTGACAGCCGACAGGTCGGCGACTAACATAAGAAAAAGCTATGTTAGCTAAAGTAATGACCTGTGCCGTGGTCGGGCTGGAGGGGGCGATTGTTGAGGTTGAGGTAGATATTTCCCACGGCTTACCATCGTTTACTATTGTTGGCCTGCCCGATGCTGCCGTTCAGGAAGCCAGGGAGCGGGTCCGAGCCGCTATTCGTAACTCCGGCTGCACCTTCCCCCTGAAGCGCATCGTGGTCAACCTGGCGCCGGCCGCCCTCAAGAAAGCCGGGCCGGCCTATGATTTGCCCATTGCCATTGGTATCCTGCTCAGCTCCGAGCAACTATATGCCGATACCGCCCGGACCGTCTTACTCGGCGAGCTGTCCCTAGACGGCACCCTACGCCACACCACCGGCATGCTGCCCATGGTCGCCCTCGCCCACCAGGAAGGGTTCGCCAATATTATCGCCCCGGCCGCCGATGTCAAAGAGGCTTCCCTGGTTGAGGGCGTCAAAATCAGGCCGGCAAATTCGCTCTCCCAGCTGATCAGCCACTTCCGGGGCGAAATCGAGATTCCGGAGTATATACCCGATAAAACCGAGGATTATACCCCACCCCCGGTCACCACCGACCTGGCTGAGATTAAGGGGCAGGAACACGTCAAGCGGGCTATGGAGGTAGCCGCTGCCGGGGGGCATAATATAATAATGATGGGCCCGCCGGGCAGTGGTAAGACACTGCTGGCGCGCGCCCTCCCCTCGATAATGCCACCGACGACCAGTGAGGAAGCGCTGGAGGTTACCAAGATATACAGCGTCAGCGGTCTGCTGCCCACGGATACTCCCCTGATGAGGCAGCGCCCGTTTCGTTCCCCCCATTACACCATTTCCAGCGCCGGTCTGGTGGGGGGCGGGCACTGGCCCAAACCGGGGGAAATAAGCCTCAGCCACCGCGGGGTGCTCTTCCTTGATGAGCTGCCCGAATTCGGACACTCGCTGCTGGAGACCCTGCGCCAACCATTAGAAGACAAGGTAATCACCATCAGCCGGGCCCAGGGTAGTGTCACCTTCCCGGCCAACTTTATTCTGGTCGGTGCCATGAACCCGTGCCCCTGCGGTTACTATGGCGACCCGTTCCGGCGCTGCACCTGCCCCGCCGGTCTGGTCTCGCGGTACCAGCGGCGCATCAGCGGGCCCTTCATTGACCGGGTGGATATCTTCATTGAAGTGCCCCATATTGACTACGAAAAGCTGGCCGATAACCGCCTTGGGGAAAAATCAGATAAAGTCCAGGATAGGGTCAACGCCGCCCGCCTTATACAGCACCAGCGCTTTCAGGGGACAAAGCTGAGCTGTAACGCGGATATGATGCCCACCGAAGTCAGGGAATTCTGCCAGGCAGAGGAGTCCGCCCAGAGCCTGCTGAAGGCAGCCATGAAGCAGCTTTATCTCTCCGCCCGTGCCTTCCACCGCATCCTGAAGCTGGCCCGCACCATCGCCGACCTGGAAAACGCCGGGATAATCAAAGCCCACCACCTGGCGGAAGCTGTCCAGTACCGCCCGAGACAGATGGTATAGCGCTTACGCCGGTAATCAGCCCCAGAGCCAGAAGACGCCACCCATAATCAGCATGACAAAACCGATGGCAAGGGCAATCCAGCCGCCTATCTTCAGGGCGCCGAACTGGGGACGCTGGGGGTAATGTTCCAGATACTCCCGGGTATCCCGGCGGCTGACAATAGCATCGTAGTATGCCTTCTGTTCCCGCCAGTCCCAGAAAATTGCCCCCGCACCAAGCAGGAGAAACAAACCACCAGCGCCTATTATAAAAAGCCAATCTGCCTGAAGCATATCAACCTCCCCCGTACCGGGGTGTATTTACTCAGGCAATTAGACAATCTCGGCAGTAGCCCCCGCCTCTTCCAGCTTCTTCTTGGCCACAGCCGCCTCGTCCTTGTTAACTCCCTCTTTTACCAGCTTGGGCGCACCCTCCACCAGGTCTTTGGACTCCTTCAACCCCAGTGTGGTCAATTCCCGCACCGTCTTGATGACGCTAATCTTGTTGGCGCCAACTGTCTTCAGAATCACGTTGAACTCGGTTTTCTCCTCGGCAGCGGCTGGTGCTGCACCTCCCGCCGCCGGTGCCGCCATTGGCGCGGCTGCGGTAACACCAAACTCCTCCTCCATTGCCTTAACCAGCTGGGATAGCTCAAGGACGGTCATCTTCTTTACCGTCGCCATGATATCATTAATGACCGGCGACCGCTTCTCGGGTTTAGCCGGCTTGGGCTTCTCTACGGCTTTGGCTGGCTCGGCGACTACCGCCGGTTCCTCTGCCTTCTCTTCAGCCTTGGCTGGTTCCTCGGCTACCGCTGCCTCCGCCTCGGCTTTGGCTGGCTCTTCGGCTTCTTCTGCCTCCGCCTCAGCCTCCGGAGCCGCCTCCCTGGCTTCCTCGGTCTCTTCCGGTTTCTTTTCCGCCGCCTCGGCTACTTCCTCGGCAGTTTCTTCTTTTACTTCGGCTACCGCCGCCTCTTCCGTGTTCTCTGGCTGTGCTTCTAACTTATCTTCCGGCATCTTATTCTCCCTCCAACTGTTGAATTCTAGCCTGTAACCCAAACATAACCCCCCTTATCGGGGCGGCAAGACAATTAACCAATGCGGTTATGGGACTCTGTAACCCACCAACAACCCTGGCGATTAATACTTCTCTTGACGGCAATTTAGCCAGGGCTTCCACATCCTCAGCGCTAAGCAGTCTATCGCCGAAAAAGCCGCCTTTAACACTCAGGGTCGCCTTGGTAGCATCGATATAGTCAGCTAAAGCCCGGGCGGGGTCGGTTATCTCGCCATAGCCAAAGGCAATGGCGACCGGTCCCTCAAAAAAGCTGACCAAATCATCCCGGCCGGCCCTCTCCACCGCGAAACGGGCCAGGGTGTTCTTGACCACCCGGTACTCAATGCCTGACGCCCGCAGCTTATTGCGCAGCACATTCGCCTCTGAGGCAGACAAGCCGCGATAGTCAGTAAAAATAGCCACCTTGCAACTGGCAATGGCTTCCTTCAGCTTATCAATAGTCTCTGCCTTCTTCTCTTTAGACATCTGCTTACCTCTCTGTAAAAAAATAAGTCCCTGTGCCAGGCACAAGGACGCTCTTTAACACCACAAGCTTCCTCGGCAGGCACAAATTTAAGCCTTAAACGGCGCCCGCTGTCTTCAGAAATGACGCTTTAATTAATATAGCACTAACCGGCGGTTAATTCAAGGGTTGGTTTGAGGTCAAGCTTTATGCCCGGTCCCATAGTGGTCGCCAGAGTGGCCGTCTTAACATACTGCCCCTTAACGCCAGCGGGCTTAGCCTTAACCACCGCCTCCACCGCCGCCGTCAGGTTAGCCATCAGCTTATCACTCTCAAAGCTCGCCTTGCCCAGAGGCAGGTGAATGATAGCCGTCCGGTCCAGCCTGAACTCCACCCGCCCTTTGCGGGCATCCTCAATCACCCGGGGTAAGTCGGCGGCGGGGACAACCGTCCCCGATTTGGGGTTGGGCATCAGCCCCCGTCTACCCAGGATTTTGCCCAGCTTGCCTACCTTGCCCATCATATCCGGGGTAGCCACCGCCACCTCAAAATCCAGCCAGCCACCCTCAATCTTCTTGACCAGGTCATCGCCGCCAACGTAATCGGCACCGGCCGATTCGGCAGTCCTTACCGCCTCCCCCTGGGCAAAAACTATAACCCGTATCTTCTTGCCCAGTCCGTGAGGCAGCAAGGCAACGCCACGCACCTGCTGGCTGGCATTGCGGGGGTCAACCCCCATACGCAGGTGAAGCTCAAGCGTCTCGTCAAATTTAGCGTGAGCCGTCTGCCGGGCGATTTCAACCGCTTCCTGCGGAGAATAGAGCTTGGTCCTGTCCACCAGCTTAACTGCTTCTTGATAGTTTTTACCGCGCTTAGCCATATCTATTCTATCTCAATCCCCATACTTCGGGCGGTACCGGCAATAATCCGCTCCGCCCCCTCAATATCAACCGCGTTGAGGTCCTTCATCTTCAGCTGGGCAATTTCCCGCAGCTTATCCCGGGACAGCTTGGCTACCTTCTCCCGGGCCGGGTCACTGCTGCCTTTTTCCAGCTCCACCGCCTTCTTCAGCAAATCGGTGGTGGGCGGCGTTTTGGTAACAAAACTAAACGACCTGTCCTCATAGACGGTTATTTCCGCCGGGATAATCGACCCTTCCTGACCGGCGGTTCGCTCATTATATTCTTTACAGAAGCCCATAATATTAATCCCGTGCTGGCCCAGGGCTGAGCCAACCGGCGGGGCCGGATTTGCCTTCCCGGCTGGAATCTGTAGCTTAATTATGGCTCTTATCTTCTTCGCCATCTTCTCCCCTATAGAGTCTAAAGTTTCTCCACCTGCAAGAAGTCAAGCTCCACGGGTGTTTCCCTTCCGAAGAGAAACAGGAGCACCTTGACCTTGCCTCGCTCCGCATTTATTTCATCCACCACCCCCATAAAATCAATAAAGGGGCCGTCAATGACACGGATACTCTGCCCCTTGCGAAAACCAACTTTAACCTTGGGGGCTTCCTCCTCCATCTGTTTTAAAATGCGGCCGACCTCTTCCTCCTGTAGCGGCACCGGCTTATTAGCACTGCTCACAAACCCGGTGACGCCGGGGGTGTTGCGCACTATACTCCAGCTCTGGTCAGTGAACTTCATCTGGACCAGAACATAACCGGGCAGTATCTTCTTGGTTACGGTGTGCCTCTGCCCGTTTTTAACCTCAATCTCATCCTCGGTAGGCACCACCACCTGGAAGATCTCGCCATCAGCGTCCATATGCTTGATGCGCTGTTCCAGATTCCTCTTGACTCTATCTTCGTTCCCGGAATAGGTATGAACGACAAACCACTGTTTTCCGTTCTCGGTCACTATCAACCTCACTCAGATGAAGGCCCGGCTACCCGCCCAAAAATAACTCAACCAGTGTCGAAAAGCCGAAATCAAACGCCCCCAGAACCAAACCAGCGATAAGGGAAATAATCAATACCAGAGTAGTCAGATAGACGGCTTCCCTTCGGGTGAGCCAGACTACCTTCTTTAACTCGGCTACCGTATCACCAATGAAATTAAACCTTGAACTGCCTTTTTTGGGGTGAACACTACCATGCGCCATAAATCAAATCTCTCATGTCCTCGGTTATAGCCCGCTATTTCACCTCTCTATGGAGTTTTTGAGCACGGCAACGAGGGCAAAACTTTTTAAGCTCTAACCGCTGGGGGTCATTCTTTTTGTTTTTGGTAGTGGTGTATGTCCTCTCCCCACACTCGGTACAGGCAAGGCTAATAATAATCCTAGCTTCAGCCTTCTTCGCCATAATCTACTCTATGATACGGGTGATGCTGCCCGCCCCGACCGTTTTACCACCTTCCCGAATAGCAAATCGCAGCCCCTTCTCCAGAGCTACCGGGTAAATAAGCTCTAGGGTCATATTTACATTATCACCAGGCATGACCATCTCTACCCCTTCCGGTAGCGTAATGCTGCCGGTAACATCGGTAGTCCGGATATAGAACTGGGGCTTATATCCGTTAAAGAAGGGAGTATGTCTACCTCCCTCATCTTTACTCAGGACGTAGACCTCAGCCTGGGCTTTGGTGTGCGGTTTTATCGAGCCGGGTGCCGCCAGCACCTGACCTCTTTCCACATCTTCCCGCTCCACACCCCGGAGCAGAGCCCCCACCGCATCTCCCGGTTCAACCTCGTCCAGAATCTTATGAAACATCTCTAAACTGGTGACTACCACCTTGCGTGGCTCATGGTGCAAGCCGACAATCTCAATCTCGTCACCGGCCTTTAGCACACCCCGCTCAACCCTGCCCGTAGGCACGGTGCCACGCCCTTTGATGCTGAAAACATCCTCAACCGGCATCAGGAAGGGCTGGTCTTTGGGTCTTACCGGAACCGGGATATAGCTGTCAATTGCATCCAGCAGCTGCCAGATAGCGCCGCACCACTGGCACTCTCTCTTACCACAGCCGCATTCCAGTACCTTAAGCGCACTCACCCTAATCATGGGCACCTCATCACCGGGGAACTTGTATTTGGTGAGCAGTTCCCGCATCTCCATCTCCACCAGCTCCAGAAGCTCCTCGTCATCCATCATGTCAACTTTATTGAGGCAGACGACCATCGCCGGAACTTCCACCTGACGGGCTAACAGGAGATGCTCCCTGGTCTGGGGCATCGGGCCATCAGGGGCGCTTACCACCAGTATTGCGCCGTCCATTTGGGCTGCCCCGGTAATCATATTCTTAATATAATCGGCATGCCCCGGGCAGTCGATGTGAGCATAATGCCGCTTCTCTGTCTCATACTCAATATTGGCAATGGCGATAGTTAAGCCTCTCGCCTTCTCCTCAGGCGCATTATCGATACTGCCGAACTCGCGATACTGGGTTGGACCCACTTTAGACAGTACCATGGTAATCGCCGAAGTTAAGGTTGTTTTGCCATGGTCAACGTGACCGATGGTGCCCACGTTGCAGTGCGGCTTGGTGCGCTCAAATTTCTGTTTAGCCATTTTGTAAAACCCCCTTCATATAAGCCCACAACCAGATTCGAACTGGTGACCCCGTTCTTACCAAGAACGTGCTC
>CAZMTT010000047.1:0-8558 GCA_964569555.1 uncultured Dehalococcoidales bacterium
TCCTTTGAAGGAGAGGGGGATTAAGGGGGTGAGGTAGAAATGACCAAGGGGGTAACTTTGAAGCAGGTCCTGGCTACCATTATTAATAATAGTGAGGTTATGCCCGGGGTCTATCGGGTTGAGATGGAGTCGGCAGAGTTTGAGGATGCCGAGCCGGGGCAGTTTGCCATGGTGGGGTGCGGGGAGGAGAACCTGCTGCGGCGCCCGATGAGCATTCACCAGCTCAATAATAAAGCGGGCCGGACGGAACTGGCCCTGCTCTACAAGGTGGTCGGCAAGGGCACCCAGTGGCTTTCCGAGCGCCAACCGGGCGAGAAGCTGGACCTGCTCCTGCCGCTGGGTAACGGCTTTGTCATTAACCCCGCCTCACCCAACCTGCTGCTCCTTGCCGGCGGCATCGGCATCGCCCCCATCTACTTTCTGGCCCAGCGAGCAGTAGAAAAGGGGCACTCGGTCAGGCTTATTCTGGGCGCGCAAACCGCCCGCCAGCTCTATCCCCGGAAGTTACTTCCCCCCGAAGTTGAGCTGGTTACGGTTACCGAGGACGGCAGCGCCGGCCGGAAGGGCAAACTCACCGACCACTGGCTTGAATTTATTAGCTCAGCCGACCAGGTCTTTGCCTGCGGGCCGGTGGCAATGTATGCGGCGATGGCACAACAGATAAGCGGGCTTAACAAAAAGCCGGTCTATATCTCCCTGGAGGTGCGGATGGGGTGCGGGCTGGGCATCTGTTACAGCTGCACCGTAAAGACCAAGAGCGGACTGAAGCAGGTCTGCACCGACGGGCCGGTCTTTGAGCTGGCCGACATCCTCTGGGGGGAACTGGGACTAACTGAATAAGGGCTACTTACCCTGTATCAGCGACAGGAACTCAGTCCGGCTGGCCACCCGCTGACGGAAGGCACCCCTGATAGCTGAGGTAATCACATTGCTCCCCGGCTTCTTGATACCCCGCATCACCATACACAGGTGCTCTGCCTTCACTACCACCGCCACCCCGTCCGGCTTGATTCCCTCAAAAATAGCATCGGCAATCTGGGTGGTCATTCTCTCCTGAATCTGGGGGCGCCGGGCCACGATTTCCACCACCCGCGCCAGCTTGCTGATACCAACCACCCGACCGCTGGCATCGGGAATATAGCCGATATGAACGACGCCATAAAAGGGCAGCAGATGGTGCTCGCACATGGAATAAAAGGGGATATCCCGCACGATTACCATCTCGCGGTGCCCCAGTTCATAGCCGACAGTCAGCTCTTCTTTGGGGTCTTTGCCCATTCCGGTAAAAAGCTCGGCGTACATCTCCGCCATACGCCTCGGCGTCTCCCGCAGGCTTTCTCTTTCCGGGTCTTCCCCGATAGCCTTCAGGATAGCGGCTACTGCGGCTCTGACTCCAGCCTCGTCAATCACACCTGCCTCCTTATCATACTGTTAACCCCAGCCCAAAGCCTTTTCCACGGCGGCTAAGTCAGCCGGCAGCTCAAGGGGCGGCTGGGCACTCTTCAGGGCGGTATCCGGGTCTTTCAGCCCGGTGCCGGTGATAATGCCGACCACCCTCTTCCGGGAAAAGTCCACGCCCTGCCCGGCAAGCTTTATCAAGCCGGCCAGTGAAGCTGCCGAAGCCGGCTCACCGAAGATACCGGCCTGTCTCGCCAGCAGCTGGTAGGCGGACAGGATTTCATCATCACTGACCATATCAATCATGCCCCCCGATTCATCACGGGCGGCGACTGCTTTCGGCCAGCTGGCCGGGTTGCCGATTCTTATCGCCGTGGCCACCGTCTGGGGCGCATCCACCACCTGACCACGGACAATGGGCGCTGCCCCCTCCGCCTGAAAGCCCATCATTTTGGGCTTGATTCTGGCTTTGCCCGCCTGAAAGTATTCCACGAAGCCCTTCCAGTAGGCAGTGATATTGCCGGCATTACCCACCGGAATAAAGAGATAGTCGGGGGCTCCGCCCAGTACGTCAATAATCTCAAAGGCAGCCGTCTTCTGCCCCTCTATGCGGTGGGGATTGAGCGAGTTGACCAGAGTGACCGGGTGCCGCTCCGCCAGGCGGCGCACTATCTGCAGCGCCTGGTCAAAATTGCCATCAATGGCGATAATTTTAGCCCCGTAAATGATAGCCTGGGCCAGCTTGCCCAGGGCAATATTGCCGCCGGGCACGACCACGATGGCGTTAAGCCCGCAGTAGGCAGCATAGGCGGCCGCTGAGGCGCTGGTGTTACCGGTGGAAGCACAGATTACCGCCTGGCTGCCCCCCTCCACCGCTTTAGCCACCGCCACCACCATGCCCCGGTCCTTAAAGGAACCGGTCGGGTTACACCCCTCAAGTTTGAGATAGAGCTCGCCGCAACCGGTCTCGGCTTCCAGCTGGTGACACCTGACCAGGGGGGTATCACCCTCACCCAAAGAAAATATCGGCGTCTTAGCCGTAATCGGCAGGAAGTCTTTATATCTATTCAGGACGCCCGGTTTCATATTAAACCTCAACCCGAACGAAGTTGCTGATTTCCTTGACCACATCCAGGTGTTCCAGTTTGGCCAGAGCCTTCTGTACTGCTGCCTCTTTAGCCGGGTGGGTCATAATGACGAGTTCGGCGGTCTGGGTGGCGCTATCCGCCCACTTCTGGATAACCGAGGAAATACTGATTAGATTGTCACCCAGTATCTTGGATATCTTAGCCAGCACCCCGGCCTGGTCGGTGACATTCAGCCTGAGGTAGTAGCGGGTCTCCAGTTCAGACATGGGCTTGATGCGCTTACCCGGTTCCAGGCTCCACCGGGCGCGGCTGCTGACGCCGAGACCGATATCCCGGGCCGCCGACACGATATCAGCAATAACGGCACTGCTGGTGGGCAGGGCACCGGCACCCTCGCCAAAGAAGAGCACCTGCCCGACCAGGTCACCCTCCACCAGGACGGCGTTGTAGACACCCTCAACCTTGGCCAGGAGGGCATCCTGGGGTATAAAAACGGGGTGCACCCGGACTTCAATCGACTCATCGCTTTGCTTGGCGATGGCCAATAGCTTGATGGCAAACCCCAGTTCACGAGCATACTGGAAGTCACGGCTATCCAGCCGGGAAATCCCCTCCCGATAGACATCTTGAGGCCGGACCTGACTGCGAAAGGCTAAAGAAGCCAGAATAGCCAGCTTGTAGCTGGCATCTATCCCCTCGATATCATTGACCGGGTTAGCCTCGGCATAGCCCAGCTCCTGGGCTTTGCTCAGTGCCGGGGCGAAATCAACGCCCTCTCTGGCCATGCGGGTTAGAATATAGTTGGTCGTCCCGTTAATTATGGCGTAAATCCCCCTTATCTGATTGGCGATCAGGTCATCCTGAAAAGGAGCGATAAGGGGTATGCCCCCGCCGACACTGGCTTCAAAGTGAAGCCCGACGCCGTGCTGCTCCGCCAGGGCAAGCAGCCTCACCCCGTGCTTGGCAATCACCTCTTTATTGGCGGTAACCACATGCCGGCCACCGGCCAGGGCCCTCTCCAGATAGCTCAAGGCCGGCTCCTCGCCGCCGATGGTCTCAACGACGATATCTATCTCCGGATTGGCCAGAAACTGGTCATCATCAGTGGTAATGAGCTTGGGGTCTATGCCCATTTTCCGTGCCTGGGCCATATCCGGCTCTATCAGCTTCAGCTGGCGCAGGACAAGCGGGCAGCCCACCTGCTCACTGAGCAAGTCTGCCTTTTCCAGCAGGGTGCTGACTACCTGCCGGCCCACCACCCCCAGCCCGGTCAATCCGATGCCGATACTCTTTTTCATTTCTTCCCCCATTTTACTCTAGTCTTTAAGAGCTTGCTCCACTGCCCACATCTTTTGCTTATTATTAAGGTAACTTTCCACTATGTTGGTTTTGTCAGCTAGAAGTTCCGAGACCCAGTCATCCAGAGCCTTGGCTTTCAGCAAATCCCGGTCAACCGGCTCAAGGGGCCGGTTCTCATCTTTTTCAACGACCTTGATTAACCAGTAGCCTCCCTTGGTGGAAATAGTCTCGTCCCGCAGCGGCTCACTCAACTCCTGCAGCTCAAGCTCCGGGCCAAAGACGGCCTGGTCAAAGACCTCGGTCAACTTACCCGGCGCCACTGACTTCAGGAACCCCTTATTGCCTACGGCAAGCTGGGAGTACTCCTCAGCCATCTGGGCAAAAGCCCCGCCTATATCCCCACCTGCTTCCAGCTTAGCTCTTACTTCCTCAGCTTCCTGTCGGCTGCTCAACACCAAGGCATGGACAGCCGCATTCTCCATGTTTTCGTCCCGCTCCATGACCTGAATCAACCAGTAACCCACCTCTTTGGTCACGTTTTCATCATATACCGGCTCGCTCAACACGCCGACTTCAGCGCTGAAGGCATAGTCATCAACTACGGAAGTCCCCAATAGTATAGTCAATACGTCTTTGGGAAGCCAACCCAGGTCGCCCTCTTTGTCCCGGGAGAAGCTCTCCAGGGAAAGCTCACTGGCGAGGTCGGTAAAGGCTTCCCAGCTCTCCAGCCTGGCCTTAACCTCCGCTGTCTGGTTCTCGCTTTCCAGTAACATCGCCATTATGTGCCTCTGCTCACCGGAAAGCGGCACCTGCTGCTCAAAATACTCATCACGCAATTTGGTAATTAACAGCTCCGGCCTGATTAAATCCCGGTATTCCCGGCTTAAGGACAGGTTCCGCCTGGCAAGCTCGGCATCAACCTCACTATCGCTAACGGTTACGCCCACCTTCTCCGCTGCCTGTCTAACGAGTTCACTTTGCTGAATAACATTTACCACCTCATCAGTTAGGGCAAGCAAATTTTCAGCCGATTGACCCACCCCATATAATTTAAGCACCCTCATATAGTAATTCATGTCATATTCGGTATCATTTACCCTGATTACCGTTTCGTGCCGCGGTCGGTAATCACCGAGATACCACCCCAACCCGACCAGGATGACCACCAGGGCAATAATAATAATACCGGCCGTAGTGATAATACGGCGCCTTCTTTCCTGCTGCCGCCGGTGGGAAAGCTGGCGCCGGGTAAGTTCACGCCCCGGCTTCTCCGCATTCTTCTTTGCCAAACTTAAGCCCCTCTCTAGTAAAATACCGGCTTCTTGCCACTTTGGGACAGCCGGTTCTTAACGGCTGGAAAAGAGTAAAGCCCTGTGGTCTGACTAGGCTTTCCTCCTCAGAAAAATATCCAGGCTTTTTATCTTCCCCACCCCCCTCAGTGAAGCCGCCATACCCATCAGGATATTGCGGATGATTTCCTCAGGGAATGGGCTCAGGGAGACCGGGGAACCATTTACATAGAGCGAGAGCCACTCGCCCTGCCGCTTGATAAAGCCCTCTTCCAGAAAGTCAGCCAGACCCTTGACCTCCTCAAAAGAGAACTGCCTGACCTTGGCTTCAGCCGGTTCATCGGTGACCATAGCCACCAGCCCCCGCAGCCCTCCCAGAGGGGCGCCGGCTTCCCGGCGGTGAGTCTCTATCTTGGGCGCATCACCATTCTTGAAACCCTCGGTCAGGATAATATCGTAGTCCTCGCCCAGGAGGCGGGCTACCTCATCAAGAGTCGGCTCAGCGCCAACCGGTTTGATTAATACCAGCCGGTTGGGAGAACTGATAACCGTCGCATCGCTGCCGGCTTGAATATGGTGCCAGCTATCTTTCTCCGGTTCATCAAAACTTACATCCCGGGGGGCATGTTTGACGGTAGCTACCCGATAGCCCCTTGACTTTAACTCCGCAATCAGTTTCTGGATAAGAAACGTCTTCCCCGATTTTGATTTACCCACGATTGAAACTAAAGGGGACATCCCCGACCTACCTCCTTCTCTCTCTCACCTGTTCCACCCCACGCTGGCCAGCGCTGACGATAAGCCGGCTACTTCTTCGACGCCGCCTGAGACAGCATCTGAATGATACTTTGCGCCATAAAAGCAAACGACTCAGAGCTATAGCTTTCTATTTTGCCTTCATCACAGAGCTTGGCCAGCTCCGGGTCGATGGGCAGCTGCCCCAGCAGCGGGGCGTCGGCCGTCTGGGCCATCTTCTGCGCCTTACTCTTGCCAAAGAGCTCAATCCGCTTATTTATCTCCGGTATATACAAATAGCTCATATTCTCGACCACCCCCACGATGGGCTTGCTCATTCTCTGCGCCATGCTCACCGCTTTTCTGACTATCATCGCCGTTAAGTCCTGAGGGGTGAAAACAATGATTACCCCCGATACCGGGATTGATTGCAGCACGGTAAGCGAGGCGTCCGCCGTGCCCGGCGGCACGTCCACCACCAGGTAATCAAGCTTCCCCCAGACCACGTCCTGCCAGAACTGGGTAATCGCCTTGGAAAGCAGCGGACCACGCCAGATAACCGCGGTATCCTCCTCGGGCAAAAGCAGGTTCATTGATATAACCTCAATCCCCGTCTTTGATACTACGGGGAGAATCCCGCTGTGGCTGCCACTCGCCCGGGTGGTGATACCGAACATCCGGGGGATACTGGGACCGGTAATATCGGCATCCAAAATACCCACTTCCAAACCCTGACGCTTTAGGGCAATCGCCATCAGGGCGGACACCAGGGACTTACCCACTCCCCCTTTGCCGCTCATTATGGCCACGACATAGTCAATCTGGTTTACCTCGGATGGCTTGACCTCGACAAATTCTACCTCCACCCCACCCACATCAGGGAGCTTGGCCACCGCCGCCTGCGTTCTGGCTTTCAACTGAGCCTGAGCCTCATCATTGAGCGCGGTTGACGCCAGCGTGATTTTAACCTTTTTCCCGGAGATGGCGACGCCACGCACCAGGTTCAGCTTTTCCAGATTACGCGTCGCCCCGGGCGCCATCACCTCTTCCAGGCACTTTCTCACCTTCGCTTCAGTTACCATGGCTCGCCCCCTATTTTAATGAATGTTAACTGCTGCCTATCATTATAATGCCTAAAAGTGCCTCTGTCACTAAAACAGGGTACCCAAAATAGCCAGGACGCTTAATTAGTGTTAGAATATCAGCCGTGATAAAGCAAAACGTTACCCGGTTGCTGGGTGAGCTGCCGGCGGGGGTGGCGCTGGAAGCGGCCGCCAAGACCAGAACAGCCGAGGAAATCGGGCAGGCGATTGAAGCCGGAGTAAAGATAATCGGCGAGAACTACCTCCAGGAAGCGGAGCGCGCCTACGAGGTAATCGGCAACAGGGCTGAGTGGCACTTCATCGGGCACCTGCAAAGCAATAAGGTAAAAAAGGCGGTAAACCTGTTTGACATGATAGAAACGGTTGATTCGGTGGCCATAGCCGGCGAGATTGATAAGAGATGCGCCCAGATTAATAAAGTAATGCCGGTGCTCATCGAAATAAACAGCGGCCGGGAAGAACAGAAATCGGGGGTATTCCCCGAAAAAGCCGAGCAATTAATC
This sequence comes from uncultured Dehalococcoidales bacterium, assembly GCA_964569555.1. Classification (GTDB taxonomy): domain Bacteria; phylum Chloroflexota; class Dehalococcoidia; order Dehalococcoidales; family JAUYDJ01. The sequence continues at coordinate 7,416 of CAZMTT010000047.1, forward strand.
CGGCAGATCTCCAGCCTGCCCAACCTAAAAATAACCGGGCTGATGACCATGGGACCCTTCTCGGGCGACCCCGAAGACTCCCGCCCCTATTTTGTCGTCACCAGAAAAATATTTGAAGAGCTGAAAAAGCTGGCCATACCCGGTGTAGAGATGAAGCATCTATCTATGGGGATGACCAATTCCTACAAGGTCGCCATTGAAGAGGGCGCCAATATCGTCAGAATCGGCAGCAAGATATTCGGCGAACGGGACTAGCTGGAGCTAATACCACCCCAAAGTGCCATGCCTTTGATGATGTCAGCCAGGTCATGAAAAGGGGTGCAGTCAACCTTCACCTGCCGGCAGCTATCCAGCAGGTCATCGGTGGCGAAAATGTGATGAGCCTGCCGGGCGGGAGACAAATCAGAGACACCATTACCGATATAGATTATGCGGTAGCCCTGACTGATGAATAGCCTGATATAGGCTTCTTTAAAATCGCTCTGCAGCTCGTTACCATCCGGCCCGATATACCTCACCCTGACACCCTCGGGGTTAAACTCGGTCCGGGCGGCTAATACCTCAATGTCGGGCATACCGAGCTCTTTTAAAATATCTTCAATATAGAAGTCCAGCCCGTTACTGACGATAACGAACTTAAAGCCCCGGCGCTGACAGTAGTCCACTAACTGGCTGAAGCCAGCCCTTACTTCCACCTTGCCCTTGATAAAGTCAAGCAGGGTTCTTTTATCGGCTTTAACCATGGCAAAAGCCCTGGTATTGAACTCACCAACGGTTATCCTGCCCGCCCGGTACTCAGCCAGCAGTTTGCGCCAGTCCCCATCAGCAAAAGTATCCAGCACCATATAACTGACATCGGCATGGGTGATGGTGCCATCAAAGTCACACTGAACCAGGGTTTTCTTTGCTTCCTGAGACACGAGTATTTAAAACTCCTGCTGCCAAAGACTTAATGTAACATAATTTGAGATGCGCCGTCTAATGGCTTGAGCGCCAAGCCATTAAGCCGTGCCCGGCTATCAAGCGTCTTTAACTGCCCCTTAATTTATGCTAGTATATTAGAGCTAAGACGGGGTGTAGCGCAGCCAGGTAGCGCACCTGAATGGGGTTCAGGTGGTCGCCGGTTCAAATCCGGCCACCCCG
>CAZMTT010000048.1:0-8548 GCA_964569555.1 uncultured Dehalococcoidales bacterium
TTTAGCCGCTTTTTCGCAATAAAATCACTGATTAACCCCCACCGTGATTTCTCTATCTTGGATAGAATATCTTCCTTCAATTCAACCATAAGTACAGGAACACCTATACGGCTAAAAAAGGCTTTACCACCTATGCTCATTGGTGTGGAAGTAGATGAAATGATTTCCCCCACGACTCCTATCCGCCAATGGATGCTATCACGACCAAAGGGGAAAGAAAAGGCTCTCATGATTTCTAAGGCTTCATCTACTTGATTTCTAGCATAAGAAATCGCTTTAGTTCGGTCTCCAGGAGACCAGACTCGTGCTAGCACATTCACGTTGGAAGCACCCTCGTGCCAAAATGTTTTTAATTTGTCCTTCCACAATTTAAGCTCTGCTTTTGTAACTTCACGGAAAGTCACATGATGAAAATCAACTGGCTCACCTTCGTACCAAAGGTTTGCTATTGGAATGTCGACATTCTGCCAAGACTCAAATTTTATTAATTCATTCAAATGACGTCTTGCTTCACTTACAAGTTCTTGATTATAGAGATGTTCTGCCGATTTATAATCAATCGTCTGGTTCTGTAGGAAATCATAAACTAATTTGTGCTTTATCCCGTATTCTGAAAGCATTTCAGGGTTAAGCTTCAATACACCTTGAGTAACTTCTTCAAATATTGGTTTACCATCCTGATAACCAAAATACGGCCTGAAAAGGATTGACATATCTTGCCACCAGTTAAAATCGCTGGCTTTCTTTCCCTTTCTGAATATTTCAACTAATTCAGCAAGTTTTATAGCCAGCCTGTCTTTTTCCAGCTCTAATGTATCTCGTTTCCCTTTCATATTAGACCATTATCTTTTTCAGCCCCTCCCCGAAGGGCGGTTTAATTATACCACTCTCGGTGATGATGGCAGTGATGTACTTACTAGGAGTGACGTCAAAAGCGGGGTTCTGCGCCTTGATGCCCTCGGGGGCGATGGCTACCCCCTGAATATGGGTTACCTCATCCTGATTTCTCTGCTCAATGGGGATTTCCGCCCCGGATTTAAGCGAGGGGTCAATGGTGGTGGTGGGGGCGGCAACATAGAAGGGAATGCGGTGCTCTTTGGCCAGCACCGCTAAAGCATAGGTGCCGATTTTGTTGGCGGTATCGCCGTTGCCGGCGATGCGGTCGGCACCGACAATGACGCAGTTAATCTCTCTCTTGTGCATAAAGTAGCCCGCCATAGAATCAGTAATGAGATTAAAGGGAATGCCCGCCTGCTTTAATTCCCAGGCAGTGAGGCGCGCCCCCTGTAATAACGGGCGGGTCTCGGTGGCCAGGACTTTTATCTTTTTGCCCTGCTCAAAGGCGCGGATAATCACCCCCAGCGCCGTGCCGTAGCCGGTGGTCGCCAGCGGTCCGGTATTGCAGTGGGTCAGGATAGTGAAGCCATCTTTGATTAAATCGGCGCCGGACTCGCTTAACTTTCGGGTTGCCTCCGCCTCTTCGGTGTGTATCCTGACGGCTTCTGCGGCAAGCGCTTTTTTAACCCCATCAATGCTGCTGCCGGCGTCAGCTACCTGCTTCATGCGGTCAAGCATCCTGAAAAGGTTGCGGGCGGTGGGGCGGGTGGCGGCAATGGTCTTGATTACCGTGTCCAGCCTCTTGCGGAATTCGTCAATGGCACTGGTCTCAATGCCCAGAGCACCCAGGGCGACGCCGTAAGCCCCGATTACCCCAATGGCGGGCGCCCCCCTGACCTTCAATTCTTTGATGGCAGAGGCTATGCTCTGAGTGTCGCTGAGCTCCAGATAGACCTCTTCCCCGGGGAGCCTCGTCTGGTCAAGGACCCGGACCCGGTCGCCCAGCCACTCTATAGGCTGATAATTCTTCACCGAGTTAAATGTAACCCAGCCCAGCTCAGCCGTCAAGGGGTGTTTCCTTGACACCCCAGCCTGGGCAGGCTAAACTGGCTTGGTTAAGTGACATTGGGGTGAGCAATGGCAGAGGGTATTGCAGCGCTGAAAGACAGCATCGGGGTGGAGCGGGCGGTGGGGGTATATGAAATTAAAAGGGCAAAGATAGAGAGCTTTGCCCGGGCTATCGGCGACCCCAACCCGTTATGGCAAGACATCGCCCCACCCAGCCTCATCCCCGCCCTGGGCTTTGCCCGGATTTTGCCCGAGCTAATTTCTCTCTTCCCTACCCTCCTCCACGGCAGCACCGAGCTGGAGTGCCACCAGCCGGTCAGGGCGGGCGACCGGATAAAAGTTAGTAGTAAGTTAGCCAACATCCGCCAGCGCGCCGGCAAAGACCAGCGCCCGGTGGCTTTCCTCACCATTGAGCTGACCTATAAAAATCAGAGACAGGAACTGGTGGCCAGGTGCCGCCAGGTACTTATCGCCCAATGAAAAAGCAGCTCTACTACGAAGATATAGCCGTCGGCGGTGAAATACCGCCTCTGGTCAAAAAGCCGACCACCGACCAGCTAGTGAGGTGGGGCGAGGTCTCCGGCGACCACAACCCCATTCACTTTGATGAAGACTTTGCCCGGAGCCGGGGGCTGCCCGGGGTTATCGTCCAGGGGCAGCTGGCTTTCAGCTTTCTGTCCCAGCTACTAAGCGACTGGACAGGAGAGCAGGGCGTTCTCCTAAAACTGAACTGCAGCTACAAGGGGATGAACTTCCCCGGGGAGACCCTTACCTGCCGGGGCAAGGTAATCAAGCAGTATACTATGGCGGATAAATATTATGTGGACTGCAGTCTCTGGGTGGAGAACCCGCGGGGGGAGAAAACCCTATCCGGTACGGCTACGGTCGCCCTGCCGCACCGGGAGCAATAAAAATATCAAGCCTTTTCCGGCTGCTTTCGCCACTGGCTGCGGTTTATCTCCATAAGCACAAAGTTATACCCGTCCCTCTCCCACTTTGCGTACCGGCTGAAGCCACACTTCTCAAAGCAGCGGTGGGCCCTAAAGTTACCGGTCAGTGTCTTTAAGTAGATGCGGTTAAGCTTTGTTTCCCGAAAGATATAATCAACCAGGGTGTTTACTACATCGGTGCCGTAGCCCTTATCCCAGTAATCGCGGTCACCAATCATGATGCCCAGCTCAGCTTCGCCCCGGATGTAGCTGATGTCATAAAAGCCGCAGTTGCCAATATACTTGCCATCCGTAGTCTCGATAGCAAACTGGCGGCTGGTGGAACGAGAAAGGTGCAAATCAGTGCTGTAGTTCAGCAGAAATTGGGCAAAGCTGCTGGTCAACCGTGGCGCCGCATCCAGATGTGCCAGCTCGGTGTCTTTCTTCCACTTATAGTCATTGCGGGCATCGCTTAATTTTTTATCGCGCAGCACCACCTTCTGGCCGGTAATCATCAAAAATAACTCCTTATGTCAACTATCCGAAAGAAAGCGGGTTTTCCCACGCTTCCAGCTCGGCAAGGGCCTGCCTGGCGGCCTCGCGGACTGCCTCGCTGGAGTTATACCGGCACTCCTCCAGACAGCTCTTGGCCTCACTGCCCCCTATCCTGCCCAGTGCCTGAATTGCCGCCAGCCGCACATCGGTATCGGGGTCATTGACCAGCCTGGTCGCCGGGGCTACCGCCCCTTCCCTGCCCATCTCACCGCAGGCAACCACCGCTTCGTAGCGTATCTCGGCATCGGCACTGGCTAACTCCTTGAGCAGTATCGGTAGCCAGGCCGGGTCACAGTTCCGGCCCATGGCATAGATAGCGCTGACCTTGAACTCAGGATTATGGCCCTGGTAAGCCTGGCGAATTGCCTGACTCACCTGAGGCAGGCTTAACGGGGCGGCTGCCTCCAGGGCACGGCGCCTGACCCCTATGGTGCGGCTCTGGTCATCAATAATGTTAAACAAAGCCTGGCATATTTTGGCTTTGTGGCAGGAACGCAGCTTCTCCTGCTCCGCCAGCATGGCGAAATTACCCAGGGCACTGGCCGCCATAGCCTGGACATCGGCCGAGCTATCCTGCTCCAGCAGCTCAATCAGGGGACTGACCAGAGAGGGCTCTTCACTTTCCCACAGCCCCTCAATCGCCTTGCATTTTACCTCGCTGTCCTCGTCTTTGAGGCAATACCGGAAAATATCATCAAAGTTAAGCTCAAAGTTATCCTCGGTAAGCTCAACCAGCCGGTAGACAATCTGACGCCGCCGCTTTGGCTCAATCGCCGCCCATACCTTGTCTAAAAGCTCAAGCTCATCCGGACTCAGGTTGGACAGCCCGACCAGCCCGGAACTGAGCAACGGCTTGGCCTTATCGCCCAGGTCAGCGATAATCTCCTCAGCCGATAAACCGGGGTCTAGTTCCATCCCTCCTCCTCTTCCTCATCCCCGTGTTCCCAGATAGGCTCGGTAAAGTAATCGATATAGTCCTCCATGGCTCTATCCGTTAACTCCCTTATCTTCTCCTTGGTCTCCCCGGCCTGCTGCACCAGCTCCGCCAGGTCAACCTCAATGCCCAGCATCCGCGTCAGCACCTTGATGATAGCCAGAGCCGCCATCGGGTTTTGCACCCTGGTGGTATAGAGGGGCACCTCACCCAGCAGGCAGATACCCTTGATATCCCGCTCCTTGGCCGCCCCCAGCAGTAAGCCATTAAGCCCGGCAATCTGCAGGTTACCCCGCTGCGCCAGCTTGTAACGCTTTAAATCCTCAGCCACCTCCGGGCTGGTGGCCACCCCCCAGACATCGGGCGACTCCGAGTGGTGAATGCGGGTCAGGGCAGCAGCACAGGTATATACCCGCCTGGCGCCGAATCTCTCCCCGATATCAAGGACACAATTAGCCAGCTCATAAGCGTTGGCACCGGGCTGAGCTTCACCGATGAATAATATCAAATCACTCCCCCCGCCCCTGTTCTTCCAGTAGTAGAACTCGCTCTGGGGAAAGTGGGGTGCCTCAATGACATTGTTCTCCACCACCACCCCGGTGGGGTCGAAGAAGTATGAAGCCTCAACCTCACCCAGTCTTTTGAAGTCCAGCTTCTTCAAGAGATAGGCCGCCACAATGATGGCCACATTGCTCACCCCGGGCCAGGCCGCCAGCATATTGGGCGCCTTAAGCTTGGGGCGGGCGTAAATCTTGACTAAACGATTCATTTTACCTCTCTTTTAGGTAACCCTATCCCCTCAATCCCCTTCCCCTCGATGAGGGGAAGGGGAAGGTAATTTCTTAAGAGGGGCTACGCCCCTCTAAAACTCCGCTATTAAATAAGCAAAGTTAGTTGGTAACCTCGCTTCTCCTAGCTTACGGCTTGCTCGCCACCGCCAGACGTGGGAAGTAAAGGGGTGGGGTCTGCAAAAGGCTACCTACCCACCTGGTCTCACTGCCAATAGCGGCCATACTCTTCAGAAGCCGGAAGACGTTCCCGGAAACCATGGTATCCTTGACCCTACCTACTATTTTACCACTTTCCACCTTGTAACCTAAAAGGACATTGCCACTGAAATCACCACCCAGAACATTACCCTGCTCGGCGCCCATCAACATTTCCACCACCAAGCCTTCTTTTATATCGCCGACCATTTCGGCAAAGGTAGTATCGCCGGGGGCAATGATAAAGGCACTCGGTGCCGGAGATGGCAATCTGCCACCGCTCCGGCTACCGTTACCGGTGCTCTGCGTTTTAGCCAGCGCCGCCGTTTGCAGGTCGTACAGAAAACTGGCTACCACCCCCTGCTCAATGAGGGGGGTGCGCTGGCTGACTACGCCCTCATCATCACAGGGGCGGCTCGAGGGGCGATAGTCCAGAGTGGCATCATCCCCCAGCCAGAGCCTCTCATCAAAAACCTTATCACCAAGCCGGTTGCCGATGGGCGAAGCCCCCTCCAGAACCGTCTTGCCATTAAACGCCGCCGTCAGGGAGGGGACCAGCGCACCGGCTACCCCGCGGGGGGTGAAGACTACCGGCAAAGACCGGCTGGGCAGTGTGGCCTTGTTTCGGGCCAGCTCAAGCTGCCGGAGGACGGCATCAGTTATTTTCTCGGGCTCAGTTATGGGGTGACCGGAGCTCTCCTCCTCACCGACAAAGAGCATATCGGTATCCCGAATCAGGCTGCCGGCAACACCCAGACTGAACGAGCTCTCTTTATACCTCGCCTCGCCACCCCGGGAATTGATGATACCAACCGAGGTCACCGCCCGGGCTACCTCAGCCTCGCAGATAATATCCGGGGTATGCCTTCTGACCGTGGCGATAAGCTCCTCACCGAGCTTAATCATAGCCTCTATCGATACCGACTCTACCGCCGGGTCAAAAACCTTAATGCTGGGGTAGGTAGTAATCGGCGGGAATTCAAACCGGGCGGGGGTGCCGAACTGGGCGGTCTCCAGCGCCATATTGACCAGATTTTGGGTATCACCCGGCTCGGTGGTGGTGGCATAGCCAATTCTGCCCTGCCGGACAATGCGCAGGGCGACACTGGTGCTCTGCCGGCTCTGAATATGCTTTAAGCGGTTCGCCTCAAACCGGACCGGCGTCTCCTCAGCGGAAACGATAAATACCTCGGCTTCCTCAGCTACTTTTTTAGCTCTGGCCAGTAGCTCCTCCATCTACCTGCCTCCAATCAGACACTGGCGGATACGGATATGCGGGCTACCGTTGGCCACCGGCAGGGGCATCTGCTCCCCCTTGCCACAGCCACCACCCTGATTCATATCCAGGTCATTACCGATAGCATCTATGTTATGCAGGGTCTGAAACACATTGCCGGTGAGCACCACCGGCCGTACCATCTCGGCCAGCTTGCCCTGGCGAATCATATAGGCTTCACCCGCCGAGAAGGTAAACATCTCCATGCTGGTGGTGCCGCCATACCAGTTCCGGGCATATACCCCCTCTTTAATGTCGGCAATCATATCCTCAAAAGAGGCTGACCCCGGCTCAATGTAGGTGTTGGTCATGCGGACAATGGGCGGGTAGCGGTAGCTGACCGCCCGGGCATTGCCGGTCGGTTTTTCTCCCATTTTGGCGGCGGTTTCCCGGGAGTGGAGCCGGCCGACCAGTCTGCCCTCCCTGATGAGATAGGTCTTGCCTGCCGGCACTCCCTCATCATCATACTTATAGCTGCCCCTCAGCCCGGGCATCACCGCTGAATCAACGATATTGAGCGGTTCACCGCCGAACTTCTTGCCCAGGGTCATAATCTGGCGCAGCTGCTCGTTCTCGTAGACAAAATCAGCTTCAGAGAGATGCCCGAAGGCTTCATGCACGAAGACACCGGCCAGCACCGGGTCCAGCACTACCGTATATTCTCCCCCCTTTACCTGCGGGACGGATAGCAGCGCCACGGCGCGCTGCGCCGTCTGGGCTACTTTCTGGTGCAGACCCCTGACCTGACTGAAATCGCCCCGGCTGCCCAGACTGAAGCCGGCCTGCTGGACATCACCGCCATCAGCGGCGATGGCCGCCAGACGGAGGGTGATATCCGCCCTCTCCTGCTCAATATAGCTGCCCGCTGAGTTGATTAAGATGCCCCGCTTATGGCTATCGCCATAGCCGATGACCGAGGTCTGTATCTTGGGGGTACTCCAGATAATATTATTATATTCATCAAGCAGTTGCTTCTTTTCCGCCAGGGGAATAGCTACCGGGTCTTTATCCCGGCTCGATACCACCTCAACCACCGCTGCCAGCGGGGCCAGCTGGCTCTTTTGCTTGGCGGCAAACTGGGCCTGTTTGAGCGCCAGTTCAACTCTATCGCTCAGCTTATTCAGCTCATTAAAGCTGACAAACCCCCACCCCCCCTTTACCAGGGCACGCACGTTTCCGCCCCGGCTACTCAGCTTGCCGATAGACTCCAGCTCCCGTCCGCGGTAGGTAATATAGCTCGCCTGGCTCTCCTCAAGGTGAGCCTCAATGTAATCAGCCGGATAACGCTTGAGTGTTTCGGCTAACTGCTGGGCAATTGTTTCAATACCGGGCACCGGCAATTTCCTCCAACCTTAGCAGTGGGCAAACCCAGTTTACTGATACCGGGAAACGGCTGTCAATGATGAGCCGTAAAATAACTCGGTTGACCAATACTAGGCGCTATTGACAAGTTTTCACGCCTGTGATATTATTATAAATGCTTCCTTAGGGAAGCATTTTGTACCTTAACAACTGGATAGCGGAAGGAAGGTTCAACGTTTGTTCGGAGAGTTTGATCCTGGCTCAGGATGAACGCTGGCGGCGTGCCTAATGCATGCAAGTCGAACGGTCTGATATTTGAGCTTGCTCGTTTATCAGATAGTGGCGGACGGGTGAGTAACACGTAAGTAACCTGCCCTTAAGTGGGGGACAACCCTGGGAAACCGGGGCTAATACCGCATGTGGTGACCGGGTGATGCCCGGTCATTAAAGCCTTCGGGCGCTTAAGGAGGGGCTTGCGTCCGATTAGCTAGTTGGTGGGGTAATGGCCTACCAAGGCGATGATCGGTAGCTGGTCTGAGAGGATGGTCAGCCACACTGGGACTGAGACACGGCCCAGACTCCTACGGGAGGCAGCAGCAAGGAATTTTGCGCAATGGGCGAAAGCCTGACGCAGCGACGCCGCGTGGGGGATGAAGGCCTT
>CAZMTT010000049.1:0-7712 GCA_964569555.1 uncultured Dehalococcoidales bacterium
CAATCTTGACCGGGCATCTTACCTTGCACCGGCCGCAGGTAAGGCAGGTATAGGCGATTGAGGCTGCCTTCTCTATATCCTGGCTGATCATGGCCGCCCAGATGGCACCGATGCCGGCGAAGTACTTGTCACCGAAGTGGCCGGCGGTGACGGCGAAGGTGGGGCACTCATAGAGGCAGCCGCCACAGCGCAGGCAGTAGAGGGCCTGGCGCAGTATCGGGTGCCTGGCCAGTTTGGTCCGGCCATCATCCAGAAAGATGACATGGAATTCTTTGGGGCCGTGGACGCCATAGGTGGTTACCTTCTCAATATCACCGGTTTTGCTCGGACCGGAGACCAGGCTGACATAGCTGGGAACGATATAGTTGGCGTAGCGCCAGGTTACCTCGGTAGTCTTATAGGCATCATTCAGGGTTGGCACCAGCTTCTCCATACCCACCAGGGCAATATGGACCGGCGGGAAGCCGGTCGCCAGGCGGATATTTCCCTCATTCTCAATCAGAAACAGGGTTCCGGTGTCTGACGCCACCACATTGGCACCGCTGATGCCGATATCGGCCTGGCAGAATTTATCGCGGAGCAGTTTGCGGGCGGTGGCGACCAGCTCTTCGATATCCGAGGTTAACTCCGCCTCGGTTATGCGGGCAAAGAGCTGGGCGACATCTTCGCGGGGCACATGAATCGCCGGTGAGGTGATGTGCATCGGCTTTGCCCCCAGTTTCTGCAGGATGAATTCCCCCAGGTCGGTCTCGTAAACATCGTTGCCCTTTTCTTCCAGGTGCTCGCGCAGCCCGATTTCTTCCCCGGTCATGCTTTTACCTTTGACAATCAGCTTGTTGCTGCCGACCAGGCCGGCGATGATGTTCAGGGCGTCAGCGGCGGTTTTGGCAATATAGGCATTTCCCTTGTTCTCTTCAATCGCTCCGCTCGCCTGCTCGGCTAGCTTCGCCATCTCGCCGGTAGCCTTTTCTTTTATCTCCCTGACCTCTTCCGCCATCTTGATGGTGTGGGGGAATTTCTTCAGGGCTTTATCGGTGTTGGCGCGGTAGCTCTTGATGGCCCGGGACAGAGCCAGCCTTATCCGCTCGTCACGGGCGGCGGCCATCAGTTCTTTCTTGTAATCGCTGAAAGTAGACATTCGCTAAGTCTCCATAGCCATGGCCACTACCTGGGCCAGGTCAAGGATTTCGATACTGTCCGCTTTTAGTTCTTTCAGGCTTGACTTCAGCTGCATAATACACCCCGGGCATTGGGTGACGATAATCTGGGCACCGGTCTCAGCCAGCTCGCGGGCTCTATTGGTGGCCAGAATCTGGCTGAGCTCGGGGAAAACGGCTTCAAAGCCGCCCCCGCCCCCGCAGCAGGTTGACCACTCCCCGCTGGTCCACTCGGCTTCGATAAGCTCGATATTATTGATGGCGCTCAGGATTTGCCGCGGCTCATCAATAATTTCCAGATAGCGCCCGAGCTGACAGGGGTCGTGGTAGGTAACCTTCACCTGGCGCGGGAAACTTAGTTTTCGCCCGGAAATATTTGCCAGCACCACTTCGGTGAAGTGCTTGACCTCAAGGTCATACCCATCAACAAAGAGGGGAAACAGGTTGCGCAGGGCATAGGTGCAGGAGGGGACAATGCCGATTACTCGCTTCACCCCCAGAGACTTCAGCTTCTGGTAAGCCTTCTCGGCGTTCTGGGCAAAGTCTTTGTGCAGTCCGATGTAGTAGAGGGGTGCCCCGCAGCAGGGCTCGTCCTCCGCCAGGTAGCCGAACTCCACCCCCAGTTTGCTCAGCACCTTAACCGCGGCTATTAGGGGCTGAATATCGGCATCACTACCCCGGGCGGATACCTTGCCGTATAGCCCGGCCAGGTCAGCGCCCAGCTTTCTGGGCAGGGCAGCCAGGCGCATCGGCAGTTCGGCACCGACGGCGCTCCTGTCCATCATCCGTATCAGGGACATCAGGCTTTCCAGCTGACTGGAATACTGGTAGCCGCAGCCGGCAAAGAATACCGTCTCTGCCTTCGGGGGAAGATTAAGGTCTTTGGCCCACCTGGCGCCCTCTTTCTTGGCGGTGCCAAGTATATTCTGCTTGGCAGTAATATTATCGGCCAGATAAACCAGCCCCGGTGGGATGAGTTTTTTCCCGTTCATGGCTATTTTTTCGCCAGTTTCTTAATTATGACATCGGCTACCTGGGAAGTGCCTACCGGTGGCTCGGTAGCCGTTTCTGATTTCAGGTCGTAGGTGACACTCTTGCCTTCGGCGATGACCTCAGCGATAGCCCCCTCTAATTTATCGGCCGCCGCCACCTCGCCGAGGTGGCGCAGCATCATCACTCCGGAGAGCATCATTGCCATCGGGTTGGTCTTATTCTGCCCGGTGTATTTCGGGGCGCTGCCGTGGGTGGGCTCAAAAAGGGCAATCTCATCACCGATATTAGCCCCCGGGGCCACCCCCAGCCCGCCGACCAGCCCGGCACATAAGTCTGAGATTATATCTCCGTAGAGATTGGGCGCCACGAGGACATCAAACTGGTACGGCTTTTTCACCAGCTGCATCATCACGTTGTCCGCCAGTCTGTCCTCAAACTCAATATCGGGGTATTCTTTGGCAACCTCGCGGGAGACCGTCAGGAACAGGCCATCGGAAAATTTCATGATGTTGGCTTTATGAATGGCGGTTACCTTCTTGCGCCCGTAGCTGCGGGCATATTTAAAGGCAAAGTGGACGATGCGGCGGCTGGCCGTCTCTGAAATCATCTTCAGGCTGAAGCCGGAGTCACTCCTGACCCGCTCTCCCGTTGCCTGGGCAATTAGCTCGACTAATTTAGCGGCTTCATCGCTGCCCTTCTCAAACTCAATGCCGGCATAGAGGTCTTCGGTATTTTCCCTGACCATCACGATATCAACGTCCTTATAAGGGGAGGGAACGCCGGGGTAAAGCTTGCACGGGCGCAGGCAGGCATACAGGTCCAGGGTCTTGCGCATGGCTACATTAACACTGCGGAAGCCGTGGCCGATCGGTGTCGTAATCGGGCCTTTCAGGGCAACCCTATTTTTCCGGATAGAGTCAAGCACGCTCTCGGGCAGGGGAGTGCCGTATTTATCCATAATATCGGCACCGGCATGGGCTATCTCCCAGTCAAAAACAACGCCGGTTGCCTCCAGCACCCGCCGGGTCGCTTCGGTGACCTCGGGGCCGATGCCATCACCGGGAATAAGGGTAACACGATAAGCCATTGACTTCTCCTCTATTCTAGTTTAAAGCTACCATATTTTTTAATATAGGGGATAAGCCCGCCGCAGTTAAGTATCGCCAGCATCACCGCCGGGATTTTATTAAATTCAAGCTCGCTACCGTTGGTGGTGTCCCTGACAATGCCCGCGGTCAGGTCTATCTCCAGCTCATCCCCGTCATTAATTTTATCAGTAGCACAGATTAATACCGGCAGCCCTAAATTTATGGCGTTTCGGAAGAAAATACGGGCCACCGATTTGGCTAAAACGGCGCTGACTCCAGCCATTTTGATGACCAGCGCGGCGTGCTCCCGGCTGGAGCCGAGCCCGAAGTTATTGCCGGCGACGACAAAGTCCCCCGGCTTCACTTTGGCGGCGAAGGCGGGGTCGGCATCTTCCAGGACATGCTTGGCCAGCTCGGGCGGGTTGCTCCTGAGGTGGGCATAGCGCCCGGGTATGATGTGGTCGGTGGAGATGCTGTCACCGAATTTAAAGGCTCTGCCTTTAAGCACCTAAATCACCTCCCTGGGGTCGGTGATTTCACCGGTCAGGGCGCTGGCGGCAGCCGTTGCCGGGCTCGCCAGATAGATAAAGGCTTCCGGGCTACCCATTCTGCCCCGGAAATTGCGGTTGGAAGTGGAGAGGCAGACCTCCCCGCTCCCCAGCACCCCCTGGTGCAGACCGAGGCAGGGCCCGCAGCCGGGGGGCAGAATTACCGCCTCGGCTTCAATCAGGGTCTGGATATAGCCGGCCCGGATTGAGTCCAGCATAACCTGCCGGGAAGCCGGCGCCACGATTAAGCGGGTCCGGGGGTGGCGTTTCTTTCCCCGTAAAATATTGGCCGCCAGAGCCAAATCATCCAGGCGCCCGTTGGTGCAGGTGCCGATTACGACCTGATTGATTTTGGTCCCCTTGAGCTCGGTCACCGGGGCGGTGTTGTCCACGGTGTGGGGCTTGGCTACCATTGGTTCCAGCTTAGCCATATTAATATTGATTATCTTTTCATAGCTGGCGTCATCATCCGCCGAAATGGGCTGGTATTCGTTACTTCGTCCCTGGGAAGTGAGATACTCCCGGGTAATCTTATCGGCGGCGAAGAGCCCGGCTTTAGCCCCGGCTTCGACCACCATGTTGGCGATGGTCAGGCGGGCTGGCATTGACATATTGCCAATGCTGCTGCCGCCAAACTCCAGCGCCTTATAGGTGGCGCCATCGGCGCCAATCTGCCCGATAAGATAGAGAATAAGGTCTTTGCCATAGACGCCATCGGGGAAATTACCCGAGAGCACTACTTTGATGCTCTCCGGGACGCGCAGCCAGGTCTCGCCCAGCGCCAGGGCAATGGCGACATCGGTTGAGCCCATGCCGGTGGCGAAGGCACCGAGGGCGCCGGCGGTCACGGTGTGGGAATCGGCGCCGATGATGACATCACCCGGTTTAGCCAGGGACTCGGCGACTATCTGGTGGCACACCCCCTCGCCGACCTCGGAGACAGTGGCGCCGCTCTGGCGGGCGAACTCACGCAGCAGCTTGTGGTCGTTGGACAGCCCGTAATTGGGGCTGGGGGCGGCGTGGTCTATAAATAAGACGCTTCGGGTGGGGTTAGCCAGGCGGGCAAAGCCGCTGCTCTGAAACTGCCGCACCGTCAGCGGTCCGGTGGTGTCCTGGACGAAGACCAGGTCTACCGGGGCAATAACAATACTGCCGGAAATAGCCTCGCTTTTGGCTTTCTGGCTCAGTATTTTTTCCGCTAGCGTCTTACCCATACCTCTGGGAGCTCCCTACCATGAAAAGTTCACTGGAATTACGGCTAGACCGCCCGTTTACATCGGGATATTGCCGTGCTTTCGGGCCGGGCGGCTCTCCTTTTTATTAAGCAGTGCCTCAAGAGCGGCAATTATCTTCGGGCGAGTATCCTGGGGGGAGACAACGGCGTTGATATACCCCTGGCTGGCGGCGATATAGGGGTTATAGAATAGCTGGCGGTATTCCTCTATCTTCTCCGCCTCTTTCGCCTTGGGGTCTTTCGCCGTCTTGATTTCCTGGCGGTGAATAATAGCCGCCGCACCCTCGGCACCCATAACCGCGATTTCAGCCTGAGGCCAGGCGAGGGTATAGTCAGCCCCCAGGCTCTGGCTGCACATGGCGATATACGCCCCGCCGTAGGCTTTACGGGTAATCAGGGTAATCTTGGGCACCGTTGCCTCGGAGTAACACCACAGCAGCTTGGCACCGTGCCGGATAATGCCCCCCCACTCCTGATGGCTGCCGGGAAGAAAGCCGGGGACATCGGCGATAGTAAGCAACGGAATATTAAAGGCATCGCAGAAGCGGATGAAGCGGGTGGCCTTGTCCGAGGCGTTAATATCCAGACAGCCGGCCAGGTGGCTGGGCTGGCTGGCAATGATGCCAACGGCGTGCCCGTTTAAGCGGGCGAAGGCGGTGATAATATTGGGGGCGTAGAGCCGTGACGGCTCCAGAAACTCCCCGTTATCCACAATTGACTGAATGATGTCTTTCATATTGTAGGTCTTCTGGGCGCTCTCCGGTATAATTTTCTCCAGGGCCGGGTCGGTGCGGTCCGCTGAATCGCCGGGGGTGATGTCGGGTGGTTTTTCCTCATAGCTCGGGGGCAGATAGCCCAGCAGTTTTTTGATTTCGGCAATCGCCTGCTCATCGTTATCACAGACAAACTGGGCCACTCCGCTTTTGCTGCCGTGGGTCATGGCGCCGCCCAGTTCCTCGCTGGTTATCTCTTCACCGGTGGCGGCTTTGACCACCTGGGGGCCGGTGATATGCATATAGCTGCTTCCCTTCACCATAAAAACGAAGTCGGTCATCGCCGGGGAATAGACGGCACCCCCCGCCGCCGGTCCCATAATGGCTGATATCTGGGGGATAACCCCGGAGGCACCGGCGTTGCGGAAGAAGATTTTGCCGTAGCCGTCAAGGGCATTGATTCCTTCCTGAATACGGGCGCCACCGCTGTCAATGAAACCGACTAGGGGCGCTTTTATCGACAGCGCCATGTCCATAACCTTGGCTATCTTCTTGGCGTGCATCTCACCCAGGGTGCCGCCGCGGGCGGTAAAGTCCTGGGAAAAGACACATACCGTGCGCCCGTTTACCTTGCCAAAGCCGGTAACTACGGCGTCGGCGGGGATAGACACCTTGTCCATGTCGAAGTTGGTGCAGTGGTGCTGGACGAACAGGTCCAGCTCCTGAAAAGTATCGGGGTCAAAGAGAAGGTCAATCCTCTCCCGTGCCGTCAGTTTACCGGAACTGTGCTGCTGCTGGACGCGCTCTTCGCCGCCACCAGCTTTTGCCTTTGCCTCCAGCTCAGCCAGCCTATCCAGTTTATCTTGCGTCATTGCCGAAATAATCATATCACACTGCTTCGGTGACCGACAAGTTAGCCGGAGACCGGCACTGGCGTTGTGCTATAATGAGGGCAATTATCTCCACGATGGAAGGAGGACAAGTGGGCACGGAACCAGTCACTATATATCTTGGTCTTGGCTCAAATCTGGGCAACCGCTGTGCCAATCTGGACCGGGCGCTGGAACTGCTGTCGCAGCGGCTGAGGATGAAGAAGGTATCATCGGTGTATGAGACTGAACCGCTGGGTAATGTTGACCAGCCCCGTTTTCTCAACCTGGTATGTCAGGCGGCCACGGTGTTGGAGCCAATGGGACTGCTAACACTGATTAAGGGTATTGAGAGCAAACTGGGCCGGTTACCGGCTAAAGCCAATACTCCCCGCATCATTGATATTGATATTCTCCTTTACGGCGATAAGACTTTCAAAAACCCCAAGGTGGTTATCCCCCACCCCCGGCTGATGGAGAGGGCCTTTGTCCTGGTGCCGCTGGCGGAGATTGCACCTGAGGCGGTGCATCCGGTAAGTGGCCAGACTATTAAGGAGATGCTGGAGGGGCTGAAGGAGAAGCAGGGCGTTTTCAAGTGGGAGGAAAACAGCTAGAGGAGACAGCGTGTATCAGATAGCTATCGAGCAGCACTTTGATGCTGCCCATTTTTTGAGGGGTTACCGGGGTAAGTGTGAGGCAATGCACGGGCATCGCTTTGGGGTGGTGGTCAGGGTAGAGGCTGCCGGGCTTAACGATATCGGCCTGGCCTATGACTTTGCCGACCTGAAGCGGCACCTGGCTGAGGTTCTGGCCCGCTTTGACCATACCTGCCTCAACGAAGTGCCGCCCTTTGATAAGATAACCCCCTCTTCGGAGCATATTGCGGCGACCATCTATGCGGAACTGAAACCGAAATTAAGCGGGGCTCCGGTTACCCTCTCCAGTGTGGAGGTATGGGAATCCCCCCAGAGCGGTGTTATCTATACCCCGGACTAAGCGCTCTCTTCCGGTGGCAGCAGGTTGGGGATGGCGTCCTCAATAGGGTAGTGCACTTTACACTTGGCGCAGTAGAGGGAGCCTTTGATTATCTCCTTTGCCTTCTCCTCTTTA
>CAZMTT010000050.1:0-7189 GCA_964569555.1 uncultured Dehalococcoidales bacterium
TTGAGGAGCACGGTTACCTCTGCCGTCCCGGCCAGGTTCTGCCCGAGCCAGTCAGCCGGGGCTATACCGGTTTCAGGACCCGTGCCGTCATTAAAATCCAGGACGGCTGCCGTAACTACTGTGCCTACTGTATTGTGCCCATGGTGCGGGGGGAGGAAAAGAGCCTGCCGCTTGACCGGATTATTGACCAGGTCTCCCAAAGGGTAGCTGACGGTTATCAGGAAGTGGTGTTAACCGGCACCAGGATTGGCGCCTATAACTACAGTGGCATTAATCTAAAAGGCTTAATTGAGCGCATCTTGGCCGGGACCGGTGTCATCAGGTTGAGGTTGTCCTCTCTCCAGCCCTATGAAATCTCCGCCGAGCTTATCGGGCTGTGGCCGGATGAAAGACTGTGTCCTCACTTTCATCTATCCCTGCAGAGTGGCAGCGATGCGGTGCTGGGCCGCATGAAGCGGCGCTATGCCACCGGTGATTATCAGCAGGCGGTAGCTTTAATTCGGAATCGGCTGCCCGAGGCAGCCATTACCACTGATGTTATTGTCGGCTTCCCCGGTGAGACGGAGGCCGAATTTGAGGAAAGCTATGATTTCTGTCGGCGAATGCGGTTTGCCCGCATTCACGTCTTTGCTTACTCCCCGCGTCAGGAAACGGAGGCGGCCCATCTACCGGGGCAGATCGGCGACCAAGTCAAGCAGCCGCGAAGCCAGAAAATGATGGCTCTGGCTAAAGAAAGCACCCGGGAATTCAGCCAGCGCTTTCGGGGTAAGACACGCCCGGTCTTGTGGGAGAAACGTGCCAACGGGGTGTGGTCGGGCTATACCGATAACTACATCAAGGTATATATTAAGAGCCAGCGCAATTTAGCCAATCAGCTCATGCCGAAAGAATTAGGGGAGGTTAACGGGGATGGGGTGTGGGGGGCTCAATCGGTGGGCTGAGCCTGCTCCAGCGCCTCTTTGATGGACCTGGTCGGCATCAGGAAGCTTTCCTCGGAGACATCCTGCCTGATTACCCCCATATTTTCCAGCAGGCGGTAGAAATTAATTGCCCAGCCAACGCCGAAGACCTCCGGAGTAAAGACCCGCCTCTCCATGGGATTCCAGTAGGCTTCTTTCAATTTTTCCCTGGTGGGTATGCGGAAGTCATAGGGGACAAAGCCGGCAACCTTCCCGTGCCACTCTCTTTCCTCCTCTGGCTTTTCCAGTTCCTGGCATATTGCCGCCAGAACGAGAGCAATCATGGTAGCTTGCATCGTTCGACTGCACCACTTGCTATCCATCTCTACTCCTTTGTCTCCTTTTTGATATCAATTCCGAGCACGACTGAGGTTTCAACCTGGCGCTGGGGGATGTTCCAGTAGGTTCTGAGTAGCTCATCCTTATCGGGCATCAGCTGGAAGCCGTGCTTTTGATAGAAGGCGATTGCCCAGCGGGCTTCCGCCCATGTTCCCACCAGCAGGCGGGGCGTAGCCACCAGTTGCTCAAGGTAATCAAGCAGACTGCTGCCGATTCCCTGCCTCTGCCACTGCGGTAAAACATAGGCATGGCGGATGAGGGTAATGTCCCTGACCGGCTGGAATCCCATTACCCCGACCAGTTCCCCGTTTATCTCCTCGCCGAAGAAGGTCATCTGTTTCATCTCTCGCTTGAGTTCAGCCATTGGCATATAGGGCTGGTGGTAGCGGTCAGCCGGGATAACCCCTTCATAGGCTTTAGCCGCCTCATTAATGATAGAATATATCTCTTTCACCTCACCTGACTGACATTCCCGAATCACAAACCACCCACCACCTTTATTATACCTTAATCTTACCTTAATCTCTCGGCTGTCAATATTCAGCTGCCCTGAGATTTTAGGGGTTAGTCCTGCTGCTAACCATATGCTATAATATTAGCGGGTTGCTTATCAACCTGTTTCTGGCTGGGAACCCCAATCTGGTTGGCTTTTCCGGGGCAGTTTCAGCTGGTGTCCGCCCGCTGGATAGGAGTTGTGGGAAAAGGAGATTAAAGTGGCTAAGTTTGATTTGGGGCAGTTTGCCCGGACCGCGGAGAGAATCAGGGATAAGGCTATCGCCGAAAAGAGGCTGACCGATAACCCTGCGGCTGCCGAGTTGCGGCGGCTTCTGGAGAAGCAACCCGGCGTCAGGCAGACGGCATACGGAAATTTTGTCGCCGAAAGCGAGCCCAGTTCCCGCTCAGCGGTGTTTACCAAGAACAGTGTTGACTGCCCCTTTGGTAAGGAAGAAGAGAAGCTGTTAGCCCAGTGCGAGGCAGCCCTGGCGAAAGAAAAACTTATTTCCATTGATAGAATTGTGGGCAATAAAGACAGTGATACTGTGGTCAGGTTGGTCGTCCCGGAGCGTTTTGCCCATGTTGCCTACGGCGGGGGGAATCTCTTTATACCGGTAAAGCAAGAGGTTAAACAGCCCGCCTACCATATTATATTCTTCGCTGATGAGGCGTTTGAGGCTAATAAAACCAAGCCCCTCCCCCAGAAAGATATTACTATCCGGCTGGCGATGCTGGATGACGGTCGCTTTGTCAAGATAGTCAGGAATGGCAACTACATCGGTGAGTATAAGAAGGGGGTCTTTGCCGCCGAGGACTGGGTAGCCAAGACCAGGCGTGGCGGCATCTTCCTGCACGCCGGCTGCCGGGAAGACTACCTGCAATCAGTCCACGGGGATTACCGGCTGACCCGGACTCTGCTTGTCGCCCTGAGTGCTAACGGGAAGACGACCACCACCTGCCGCATCCTGGCCAGAAAGGGGAACGAACGCTCCTGGCTTATCCAGGATGATGGGGGAACCCTTATGCCTGACGGCTCCTTTCACGGCTTTGAGGCGGGGGGAGTATTCGTTAAAACCGAAGGGGTGAACCCGGGGGAGCAGACCGAGATATTCTACGGATTGTTAAAGCCGGACACCGTCTGCGAAAATGTTCATGTCAATGATGATGGTGATTTTGACTTCTATAATCTGGAAAAGACCTCAAACGGACGGGCGGTTATCCTGAGAAGTGATTTTATGCATGCCAGCCGTTATATTGATGTCGACCGGGTAGATAACCTGATTGTGATTACCCGGGGACCGTTGATTCCAGCCATATCAAAACTGACCCCGGAGCAGGCGACCGCCCTGATGATTCTGGGGCAGGCGATGGAATCTTCGGCCGGTGACCCCACCCTGGCCGGCCAAATCAGAAGCGAATTTTTCTATGACCCCTTTGTCGCCGGTGACCTGGCCCAGCATGCCAATATCTTCTATCAAATAATCAAGGGTCTTCCCCACCTTAATTATTATCTGCTGAATACCGGTGGTATCGGGGAGGGGGCGCCTTTCAAGGATATCAAGCTGGAATATACCATGGGGATACTGGACTCGCTGCTCAGAGATGGCCTTGAGGACTGGGTAGATTCGCCTACCGGCTTTCAGGTGCCCAAAGCGATTAGAATTGTGGATGATATTTTCGTGCATCCGGAGAAGCTTTATTCACCGGCTGAGTTTGCCAAAAAGCAGGGACATCTCAACCAGCTCAGATACGAGGCGGTGGCCAGGGTTGGTCGCGGTCTTCATCCCGATATAAGAAGGGTTTTCGGCAAGGCTTAGCTTCAGCCCCCGGTGGCTATTCCACGGTTACACTTTTGGCCAGGTTTCGCGGGAAGTCTATGGGGCAACCCCTCTCCCTGGCGGCGTAGTAGGCCAGTAGCTGCAGGGCGACCGTGTTCACCACCGGTGAGAATATCGCCTCAACCTGGGGCACGGTAAGGACTTTATCCACTATTTTCTCAATATCCTCGTCACCCTCCCGGGTAAGGGCAATGATAGATGAGCCTCTTGCCTTGACCTCCTTGATATTGGTCAGCATCGGCTCGTAGGTATCGTCCGGGGCTAAAAGGGCAATCACCGGGGTATCACTGCCCAGCAGGGCAAAGGGACCGTGCTTCAGCTCCCCGGCGGCATAGCCCTCAGCGTGAATATAGGAAATCTCCTTCAGCTTGAGGGCCCCCTCCAGGGCTACCGGGAAGTTTATCCCCCGGCCGATGTAGAAAATGTTTTCGTATTGGGACAGCTCCCGGGCGTACTGGGCTATTTCAGCCTCGTTATCCAGCACCTGCTGCACCTTATTGGGCAGTTGCCGCAGCTCTCTGGTCATGCTGTTTAATTTACGCGCCCCAACCTCAGGATGGGACATCATTAGCTGGTATAACACCATAAGCTGGGCGGTAAAGCTCTTGGTGGCGGCGACGCTTATCTCCGGGCCAGCCCGGGTATAGAGGGTCCGGTCGGCAATTCGGCTGGCGGTGCTGCCGACCACATTGGTGATGGCTAAAGCCTGGCACCCCACCTCTTTCAGTTTTTTCATCGCCTTCAGGGTGTCGGCGGTCTCGCCGGACTGAGTGATGGCAATCGCCAGCGTCCGGGCCAGGGGCTGGGTTGAGTAGTTGAACTCAGAGGCGAGTTCAGCCCGCACCGGAATCTTGAGCAGCTCCTGACCGATCTGTTTGCCGATTAAGGCGGCGTGGTATGAAGTGCCGCAGGCTAATATCAGCAGGGCGTTGATATCATCGCCCCACATTTCGGCTAGGTCCTCCAGTGCCTCACCGGAGACCCAGCCGGCCAGGGTATCCCGTATTACCTTGGGTTGCTCGTGTATCTCCTTGAGCATGAAGTGCTCATAGCCCGCCTTCTGGGCATCCTCCACCGTCCAGGATATCTGGTGCACTTTGGTAGCCACTTCGCTGCCGCGCCGGCTGACCTTGATGCTGTCGGTGGTAATAACGCCGATATCACCGTCTTCCAGATATACCACCCGGTTGGAGTAGTCCAGAATCGCCGGCACATCAGAGGCGATAAAGTTTTCCCGGTCACCCAGGCTGATGATTATCGGGCTATCCTTGCGGGCGGCGACCAGCTTGGGCTCACCGGTAGCCAGCACGATGATGGCGTAAGAACCCTCAATGTCATTCAGGGCGGCGGCCACAGCGGTCTCCAGATTGCCGTTATAGTACTTCTCAATCAGGTGGGGTATTACTTCAGTGTCCGTCTCGGAGACAAACTGGTGCCCCTCACCACTTAGCTGGTCTCTTAATTTCTGGTAGTTGGTGATTATGCCGTTGTGCACCACGGCAATCTTGCCGCTGCAGTCAAGGTGGGGGTGGGCGTTTATCGGGGACGGCTCACCGTGGGTTGCCCAGCGGGTATGACCGATGCCGGCGGTCCCATCAAGCCGGGGCATCGTTTTCTTCAGGGCTTCTACCCGGATGGCATCCTTGCATACGTTGATGCCATGCTTGGACACCGCGATACCACAGGAGTCATAACCGCGGTATTCCAGCCTGCCCAGGCAGTTAAGCAATATAGGCTGGGCTTGCCTTAAGCCGATGTAGCCGATAATACCACACATATTTAAATGACCAGACTACGGTCGGGTAACCGACCGCTGATTATCTTCAGGGCCTGTATCTGGCTGTGATTCCCGACGACGACGCCGGACTGGGCCACCACGCCGCTGCTGATCTGGCAGTCCTCGCCCAGCATTGCCCCGACGCTGACCGAGTGGTGCTCATCGTCAATCTTGACCTCAGCCTGACGACTGAAGGCGGTGAATTGCCCCTCGATGACACTCCCCCGGTCAATAACCGAGTCCTGGATGAAGCAGCCCGGTCCCAGGCTGACGTCATTGCCAATAACGCTGTTTTTTATCTCACTGAAGGGTGAGATAACCACGTTGTTGCCGATGCTGGTGGCGGGCAGAATGCAGGCGTTGGGCCCAATCTCACAGCCGGTGCCGATAACCACCGGACCGGAGATGTAGCAGTTTGACCTTATCACCGTGTCTTTACCTACCGAGACCAGCCCCTTTAAAGCAGCGCCGGTCTCGATGATGCCACCCAGGCTAGCCGGGACTCGCTGCAGGACGATGCTGTTCAGGCTTAATATATCCCAGGGGTAGGCTACGTCCAGCCAGGTACTGTCTATTTCTTTAGCCCTGACTTGATGGCCCTGGGCAATCATTTTGTTGAGGACGTCGGGAATATCCAGCTCGGACTCAATAAAGTCAAAGATTTTCTTGGTAAAGGCATAAATGCCGGTATTAACGATATTGCTGACCGCTTCTTTGGGCTTCTCGGTGATATCCTTGACCGTACTTTCGGCCAGAGTTACCACGCCGTATCTCAGGGGGTTATCCACCCTCTTCACCAGCATGGCATCTGGTGTCAGGCCCTCAAGACAGGCAATGGTATCGGCATCAATCAGATTGTCTCCGGCCAAAACCAGAAACTCTTTATCGACCTTAGCCTTTGCTTGGGCGAGGGCATGGGCGGTACCCAGCTGCTTTTCCTGGGTGACATAGGTTATCTCCACCCCCAGTTCCTCCCCCGAGCCCACGCTGTCATATATCTGCTGCCGGCGGTAGCCGACGACGAGCACAATGTTGCGAATCCCCCTCCGGGCGAGTGACTCAACCACATACTGCAGTATCGGCTTACCGGCTATGGTCAGCATTACCTTGGGCTTGGTGGCGGTAAATGGCCTGAGTCTTTGTCCCTCACCAGCCGCTAGAATTACCGCTTGTTTCATTTTCTTACCTCTATAATATTTTTGAATACGGGGCAATAACCCCGCTGACAGTTACCCCGGGTCCAATGTGGGTGTTATTACCAATCATACTGCCGATATTGATGCTCACATTAATGCCAGTTTCAACCTGGTCGCCGATTATCGCCCCCAGTTTACGCCGTTTGGTAGCCACACCGCTGACTATTATATCCCTTTTATCAAGTCTGAGATTGGCAATCTTGGTGCCGGCACCGAGATTGCATTCTTCCCCGATGATGCTGTCGCCAACATAGCTGAGGTGGGGGATTTTGGTGCCCGGCATGATTATTGAGTTTTTAATTTCTACCCCGTGGCCGATGTGGCAGTTATCGCCGATGGCGGTGTGGGGGCGGATATAGCAGCTGGGGCCAAGGTCACAGCCCGCTCCGATTACGATTGGCCCCACCAGGTACGAGCCCGACCGGATAATGCTGTCCGGGCCGATAGCCACCGCGCCCTTGATGGTGACGTTATCTTCTATTTCACCCCGGTTTTGCGCCCGGGCGGTGCTGAGCAGAAACTCATTAGCCGACAGCAGGTCCCAGGGATAGCTCAGGTCAAGCCAGTAGCCTATTTTCTGGGCCA
>CAZMTT010000051.1:0-6735 GCA_964569555.1 uncultured Dehalococcoidales bacterium
CTCAATCCACGAGATTAACGGGAGCAAGAGATAGGCCAGCACCAGCCCGGTGGCAAAGGGGAGTATGGCACTTCTCAAAGCATAGAGAAGCCAGAATACAACTACCAGCCCTACTATCAGTAGTATCAGGGGTCGGTGTCTGCTGAATGTACTCCCTGCTGTGGTCAAGTTCAACCTCGCTCATCTCAGGCTAACATCAGCTACCCCGGCGCTTGGAAGGCTCTGGCTCAGGCGATACCAGTAAAGCATTTGTGGTCTGGGATAAGCTTAACTGCCTAATTAGTCTATGATTGGGGTGGCGCCGGTTTCTTGGCCTCCTCCATCTTAGCCTCTGCCTTCTTCTTCACCTCGGCGGCGCTTTCTTTCACCTTTTCGGCCGCCCCGGCCGCCTTCTCCTGCATCTCTTCCGCCTTCCCCT
Organism: uncultured Dehalococcoidales bacterium; assembly: GCA_964569555.1. GTDB lineage: Bacteria > Chloroflexota > Dehalococcoidia > Dehalococcoidales > JAUYDJ01. The sequence goes on from CAZMTT010000051.1 coordinate 419, forward strand.
TCATTAGCTCTCTGGTTTCCTTCCCGGTACGGGGGGCATAGAGAAAGCCGATGGCTAAACCAATGGCCACGCCGGCTATAAACCCGAAACCCGAGCCAACGCCGGTATCCTTGTCACTCATCTTTTTTGCCTCCCTCCTTTTTGCTGAATAGGCTGCTGATAGCGTTAACCCCCTGCCTTACGCCCTGAATAAAGGCCACCACCTGGATTAGAGGCTTGGCGACTTCATTGGTCACATAGTTTGAAATCCCGGCGATATTCTGCGAGGTAGTTTTCATTGAGTCCAATATAACCTTGGCCCGCCGGTAGAGTAAAAAAGTCAGCACGGCGATGAAGAGGAGTACTATGATTACTAAGACTCCGGCAATAGAGATAACCAGGTCACGGAACCAGTCAATGCTCATAGATGGTGCCTCCGCTTTTATACTTTACTCTATTGTATCACCAATGGCTAGCGTGTAAAGAGGGGGCAGGTGGGTGGTGTGAGCGAGCCGGAGTGTTTTGGCTTACTGCTTGTTCAGGTAGTAGGGCGGGAGGTCCTGCCGTGACATAGTCTCCAGCGCCATCTTGTCCATCTCAAGCTGCACCGGTACCGGGTAATCACCGGTAAAGCAGGCCATGCAGAAAATGTCTTTGGGCAGGGCGACCGCTTTAATCAGACCGGGGATACTGAGGTAACCCAGCGAGTCAGCGCCGATGAAATCCCTGACCTCGGGCACGGTTTTTTGGGCGGCAATGAGCTCCCAGCGGGTAGCCATATCTACCCCGAAGAAGCAGGGGTAGCGGATGGGTGGTGCGCAAATGCGCATATGTATCTCCTTGGTGCCCGCTTTTTTCAGTAACTCGACCACCTTGGGAGTGGTCGTACCGCGCACAATGCTATCGTCAACCACCACCACCCTTTTGCCGTTCAGCATTTCGGGCAGGGGGTTGAATTTCAGCTTGACGCCGAGGTCTCTGATGCGCTGGTCGGGCTCAATGAAGGTGCGCCACATATAGCGGTTCTTGAGCAGTGCTTCTCTTATCCGTATCTTGGACTTATAGGAGTAACCGAAGCCAGCCGCGGTAGCCGAGTCGGGTACACCCATCACCAGGTCGGCGTCTACCGGGTGTTCCTCAGCCAGCCCCTCCCCCATTGCCAGTCGGGCTGAGTAGAGCAGCCGGCCATTAATCACGCTATCGGGACGGGCAAAATAGATAAACTCAAAGATGCATAGCGCCCTTCTCTCGGACTCTCCCTGGTAGCTATCAACGCCGTTTTCGGTAATGGCGACTATCTCCGCCGGCTCAACCTCCCGGGTAAAGGTGGCGCCAATATGGTCGAGGGCGCAGCTCTCGGAAGCGATAACCCAGCCGCCGTTAATCGTGCCCAGGCATAGCGGGCGCACCCCGAAGGGGTCTCGGACCGCGAACAGGCTGTCTTTGGTCATCAGGACAAAAGAGTAAGCCCCTTGCAGGCGGTGGGTGGCGTATCTTATTTTGTCCCGCCAGCTTTTGGCCGGGGCAGAGAGGATAAGATTGGCGATAACCTCGGTATCGGTGGTGGTGTAGAACTCGTAGCCCTCGTCGGACAGCTCTTCACGGAGGTGCTTGGCATTGATGATATTGCCGTTGTGGGCGATGGCAATCGGGTCTGAGTCCGGACCGACCACCAGGGGCTGGGCATTATATATCTGGCTGGAGCCCATGGTGGAATAGCGGTTGTGGCCAATGGCAATATCGCCCTTGAGGTGGCTCAGGGAGTGCTCGTCAAATACGTGGGTGACCATGCCCATATCAGCATAGGACAGGATGTCCTTGCCATCGGTGGTGGCAATACCGGCGCTCTCCTGACCGCGATGCTGAAGAGCGAATAAAGCGAAGTAAGTAAGGCGAGCTACATCCTCGCCGGGGGCGTATACACCAAAAACGCCGCAACTTTCGTGCAATACTGCCTGCCTTTCAATTTGCCGTATTCATTATAAACGATGTCCCGTAGCTCAGTCAATTTGCCGGAATCAGCCTTTTATCGGGTTTTTTACCGGCCGAGATAGCTCTTATCTATATCACCGGTATTGGAATAGCCCCGGCTTTCCCAGTGGCCGCGGTAGTCAACATCGTCCGACAATTCGATTTTGGTTATCCACTTTATCCATTTATAGCCCCACTTGCTTTCGGCGACGAGCTGAAAAGGGAAGCCCCTTTGCGGGGGAAGGGTAACCTCGTTCATCTTATAGGCCATTAATATGTCGTTGTCCCGGAGGTAATCAAGGGGAAACGAAGTGGTATAGCCGTCATAGGCGTGGAAGATGACCACTTCGGCACCTGGCTGGGGGTTGGCTTCGGCAATCAAGTCTCTGACCAGCACCCCTTCCCAGAGGATAATCACACTCCACCCCTCCACGCAGTTCAGCCTGACCACTTTCTTATAGGGCTGGTTCTGGTCAATAACCTGGTCGTAGGTATAAACTTTGGGCTCACTGACCAGGCCGGTAATCTCAAGCTGGTAGCCCTCAATATCGATAAATTGGGGGCCTTTTATCGAATTTTCCCGGAAATCGTTTATCGAGGAGAGTTTTTCACCCTGGTATTCCCTGACCTGTACCGCGGCCAGCTCCTCGGCTACCTGACCGCGCCGGAACAGGGCGCAGCCGCTGAGGGGCAGCCAGACTGCCGACAGCATAAAAATCAGAGCCATAGTAGTAATTACTGTTCTTTTCATCTAACCCCCCACCCCCGTTAAATTAGCCGTCTATTAGAGCCGTACACTGAAATTTTAACACCCGGCTTGCCGCCAGTCTGTGACCAAAGTCACCGCTTGTGTCTGGAGCTACTTTTGCCTGATTAAGAGCAGAAATTCCCGGTTTCCGGAGGCACCTGATACGGGCGAGGCGACCAGCCCGCCCAGGCGGAAGTCGTGCTCGCTCAGCCAGGCAATGAACCGTCCCAGCACCCGGGCATGGACGGCCGGCTCTTTGATGATGCCCCCCCTGCCCACCTCCTGCCGTCTGGCTTCAAACTGGGGCTTCAGGAGCACGATGATATAGCCGCCGGCGTTGAGCAGCTCGGCGACCGATAATATCACCTTCTCTACCGAGATAAAAGAGACATCAATGGTGGCTAAGTCTATCTTCTCCGGTAGCGGGATAGGGTAGCGGGCATTCACTCTCTCCATGACCACCACCCGCCGGTCTTTTCTCAGGTGGTAGTCCAGCTGGCCGTAGCCGACATCAACGGCATAGACCCGCTTCGCCCCCCGCTGGAGCAGGCAATCGGTGAAGCCGCCGGTTGACGCCCCGATATCAGCCGCTGTCTGGCCGGTGACATCAAGCTGGAACCGGTCCAGGGCATGCTCCAGCTTGAGACCACCCCGGCTGACGAAGGGGGGTGGCTTGGTGATGGCAATTTTGGCATCCTCGGGCACCAGCGTTCCCGACTTGATTACGGCCTGGCCGGCTACGGTCACCTCACCGGCCATAATCAGTGCCTGAGCCTTGGCCCGGCTCTCCACCAGCCCCCGCTCCAGTAGCAGGCTATCAATGCGCCGCTTAGCCACAACCTAAATTTAGATTAGTCGCTGAACTCCTGTCAAACCGCTTGGGTTTGCGCTGTTTTGCCCCATGGTTTATATTGATAGCGATGTATTACTTCGCCTACGGCAGTAACCTGAGCAAAAAGCAGATGCGGGAGCGCTGCCCGGAAAACAAGCCGAGACTGATAGCTATTTTGCCCAACTACAAGCTGGTCTTCACCGACTGGTCGCGGCAGTGGCGCGGTGGGGTGGCCACTATCAAGCGGTTCAGCGGCGAAAAAGTCCTGGGCGCCGTTTATGAGATTACCGATTCAGACTTGAGGCGGCTGGATAGATATGAAGGCTATCCCCAGAGTTACAGCCGGATAAATGTGATTGTCTTTGACGATAATAATCAGCCTATTGAAGCGATGACCTATGTTAAAGCGGGCCAGCTCAAGGAAGCGCCGCCGTCAAAAGAGTACCTGGCGGTTATCCAGCAGGGCTACCGCGACTGGGGGATTGTCTGATGGCTGAGATGACCCGGGTGGTGCCAGCCATTCTTACCGATGACCCCCAAGCCCTGGCGACGATGGTGCGTCAGGCGGAGGGGTTCACTGACTACGCCCAGTTTGACATGATGGACGGCCAGTTTGTGCCCTCAAAGAGCATCACCACCGAGCACCTGGCCGGTCTTACGATTAAGCTAAAATGGGAAGCCCATATCATGGTGCTGCGCCCGGAGAGCTACCTTGAGGGGCTAAAACGGGCCGGGGCCAGAAAAGTGGTCTTTCACTACGAGGCTACCGCTTCACCAAGAGAGGTCATCTCTCAAGCCCGAAGCCTCGGTATCGGGGTGGGGCTGGCGGTCAACCCGGAAACACCGGTCTCTAAAGTTCTGCCCCTGGCCAGCGAGGTGGACAGCATTCTCTTTCTGACCGTCAACCCCGGCTTCTACGGCAGCAAATTTTTGCCCGAAGTGCTGGACAAGGTGAGGCAGTTTCGTAGCGCCCGGCCTGATATTGAGACTGGCGTGGACGGCGGCATCAAGGAAGGCAATGTCATCGATATTGCCCGCACCGGGCTGGATGTCATCTACGTGGGCAGTGCCATTTTCTTACAGCCAGAGCCCGCCGAGAGCTTTCGTCGTCTCCAGTCGCTAGCTCAGCAAGGCTAGGCGCTGGCTACTTCTGGATTGAGTCCGCACCACCTCGACCGAGGTGAATCCGGATAATCCGCCGCCCCAGCGACTGCAGCGTCTCAAAATCGCCGATTGCCTGGGCGTCAGCGAGCACGGCAAAAGAATAGGACTCACCGGGGATGGGCAGGTCTTTCTCGTGGTCGGCGGTAAACTGGAGGAAAAGCCCCTTATCCGGGCCGCCCTTGTGGAGCTGCCCGCTGGAGTGCAGGTAGCGGGGCCCGTAGCCCATCGCCACCGGAATGTGATACTGCCTCATTATCTTCCGGCGGAGCTCATCCAGCACTTTGTCCGCTTCCGGTGTCTGCAGGAGATAGGCCATGATGGCCAGATAGTCACCCGGTCTGATTTGAGCCAGCAGTTCTTCAATAGAAAGAGCGGTCTTGACCTTGGGCAGGCGCCGGGAGGTCTGGTATTCGGCCAGGGCGTGTTTGGTGAAATTCTTGGCCTGCTGTACGCCGGGCTGGTTGAAGGGGTGAATGCCCAGTATCGCCCCGGCGACGGCGGTGGCGAACTCCCAGCGGAAGAACTCGGCACCCAGGTCGTAGCCGTCCCGCATCTCCAGTGTTACCACCGGCTGTCCGGCTGCCTTAATCTTTTCTATGGTGTTATCAATAGCCGAGTTGTCATCACCGGCGAGGCGCAGGCAGATAAACAGGCGGTCATTGCCGTAGTGCTCCGGCTCAACCAGGGGCTCACCGGCAATCGGGATGACGCCCTTGCCTTCTTTGCCGGTGCTCTCGGCAATCATCTGCTCCACCCAGAGCCCGAAGCCAGCGATGGCCGGTGAGCTGATGATGGTCAGCTTGTCCCGCCCCTTCAGGGTGAGGGTGGCCACGATGGCGCCGAGCTGGGCACCGTCGCTTTCGGGGGCAGGGATATTAGCGGCGCATCTCTTACGCATAGAGTCCACCCGGTCCAGCAGTCGGGCGAGGTCAATGCCCATCAGCACCGCCGGCACCAGGCCAAAGTAAGACAGCACCGAGAAGCGCCCGCCGACATCGGCTGGGTTCAGGAAGACCCGGCAAAACTCAGCTTCAGCCAGTTCGGCGAGCGGGGTTCCGGGGTCGGTAATGGCGACGAAGTTCTGCCCGCTTTTCGCTTTACCCAGGGCTTGCCCGACGAGGTGCCGGAAGTACTGGTATAGGGAGACGGTCTCAATGGTGGTGCCGGATTTGGATGAGACTAAAAACAGGCTGCGGGCGGGGTCAATGGCTTCGGTCACTTGCTGCACCCAGGCGGGCACAGTTGAGTCCAGCATAATAAACTCGGGGTAACCGGGAGCACTGCCCAGGACCTGGCGCATCACCTCAGGACCGAGGCTGCTGCCCCCCATCCCCAGCAGCACCACATGGTCAAAAGCGGCACTCTTTATCTCTTCGGCGAAGGAAATCAGGGCAGGAATTTGCTGGCGCATCAGCTCGGTGACGCTGAGCCAGCCCAGGCGGTCGGTTATCTCGGCGGGCTCCAGCTTCCAGACGGTGTGGTCTTTCTGCCAGATGCGGGCCATAACATTGTGCTCCTGGAGGTCAGCCAGGCAGGCGTTTACCTCGCCGAGATACCCCCCCAGGCTAGCCCTGAAGTTAAAAGGTGAATTTAACATCTCACTGCTACTACGACAGAATATGG
>CAZMTT010000052.1:0-6717 GCA_964569555.1 uncultured Dehalococcoidales bacterium
TAGTTGTATCTCCTCGTTGTAATCTCCTCTGTCACCAGGAGGTATGTAACTGGGTTCGACTAGCATGTCACGCCTTCCTATTTCATAGTCTTCGTTATTTATCATTTTCACTTCAATTCTCACGTCTTCTATGGACCAGCTATCATGGGTATTAGTAACAGTACCCTTTGCTATCAGGAAGTTCCCTGCTCTACCCTTGGGAACATGGGTGGACGCATCTTCCCATAGGACATATGATGCACTGGGTTGAATTGTTAACCGCGGATTATTAATGAAGCTATTTACTAAGACAACTCCAGCTATTACCACAGCTAGAACTATGAAAATACGTAAAATACGTATCCACATCGGTGATATTCCAGCATCTGGTTATTACGTTGCCGGCGCGTATTAACTGATAGCTACGTTTTTAAATTTTAAGACGCTGACACCGCTTAACCACTTCTACCTTTTGCCTTCCTTTGTGTATACCACCGGCATAAATTCTTCGTCGGCGGCGTCTACTTTAATAATGCCTCTCGAAACCAAACACTCCACCAATCCCTCCCAATTAGACCCAGCTTTATCCACCTCTCTATCTCCACCAACGGTTTCACCGTCTTTTTCAAGAAGGTCTACCGCGCGGCGCAGGTGCTTCTCGGTGAGCAGGGTGTAGCGCTCGGTGTTATTCAGGTTGGTGTGCCCGAGCAGTTCCTGCACCTCCCTGATCGTGGCTCCCCTCTCCAGGAGGGTGGTGGCGAAGTTGTCCCTCAGGCTGTGGGTGTGTAGTTTCACTCCCGCTTTCCTGCTAAAATAGGTGATCAGCGCCCCGACGGCATCCGGACACAGGCCGAACACCCTCACGTCCCGGGCCATATCCCGGGTAAAGCTGCGGAGCCTATCCCTGATAGGCGTGATTAGCGGTATTGACCGGTCCTTCAGGCCCTTGCCATCGCGCACGATCAGCAGCCTCTCTTCAAACTCGATGTCTCTGACTTTGAGGTCAGCCAGCTCACCGCGGCGAAGACCGGTATTTATGGCCACATCCACCAGGAGCAGTTCCCGTTCAATTTTCTTCTTGTGGCTTTCTTTGTCCCTTATCGCCTGCTTCAGCTTCTCGATGTCTTCCGATCTGACGTATTCCGGCAGCTTCTTGGGCACCTTCACCCTGATATTCAGTTCCTCCCCATACCAGTGCATGAAGCACTTCATAACGGACGCGTAGCGGAATCGGGTCGTCGGTTTGCGCTGGGTGAACTGCCCCAAAAAGCCCTTGGCCAGATCCACCGAGGGCTGGCGCTGGCCGAGGTAATCCTGGAAGTGCCGGAGCACCCGCTTCGCCTCGTAGATTGCCCTCGCCGAGTTCAGGTTGAGCTCCAGCTCCGCCCCGTAGAGGTAGAAGAGCTCCTCGTTCGACTTCGCCTTGAGATCCATTTTCCTTACCCCCTCGCCGCCGAGTAACCGCCCCAGCAGCTCCCTTAATTGAAATACTTCGGCCACCAGTTCGGACCGGTCGGGAAAATCGGAAGTGGTGGGCTCGGCAGGACTCGAACCTGCGACTAATCGGTTATGAGCCGACCGCTCTGCCACTGAGCTACGAGCCCATGGAGCGGGAGACCGGGCTCGAACCGGCGACAACCTGCTTGGAAGGCAGGGACTCTGCCAACTGAGTTACTCCCGCCAGACGACATCTATTTTAGCCTTAGCCTACTTCCTTGTCAAAGGTATATCAGCCTTTAATCACCCCGATGGGCCTGGTCCGGGCCACAATCCGGGAGATGCCGGCATTATGGGCTACCCCCACCACCAACTCCACATCTTTATAAGCCTGAGAGGCTTCTTCAGCCAGACCCTTCAGGCTGCCCGTCCTGACGGTTATGCCACGGGACTCAAGGTCTCTGAGCACGTCCTCACCCCTGAGCTCACGCTTGGCGGCGGTCCGACTCTTCAGCCGGCCGGCGCCGTGGCAGGTAGAGCCAAAGCTCTCCTTCATTGCCGGCTCGGTGCCCACCAGGATATAGGAGTAGCGCCCCATATCCCCCGGAATCAATACCGGCTGACCGATACCGGCATATTTTTGGGGAATATCAGGATGGCCCGCCGGGAAAGCCCGGGTCGCCCCCTTGCGGTGGACACAAAGCTCAACCCTTTTGTCGTCTACTTCATGCGTCTCTATCTTGGCAATGTTGTGACAGACATCATAGATGAGCTCCAACCCGGCTGCCTCTTCCGTCTTCTTTAATACCTGACAGAAGGACTCTCTCACCCAGTGGGCAATACACTGGCGGTTAGCCCAGGCATAGTTGGCGGCACAGCGCATCGCCGCCAGATAGTTCTTCCCTTCCGGAGAGTCAATCGGGGCACAGGCGAGCTGGCGGTCAGGCAGCTCAATGTTATACTTCTCCATGGCGCTCACCATCACCCCGATGTAGTCATCGGCGACCTGATGGCCCAGCCCCCTTGAGCCGCAGTGAACCAGCAGCATAATCTGCCCGGTCTGGCTAATGCCCATGCTTTTAGCGATGTCACTGTCATGTATCTGGTCAATCACGGCGACCTCAAGGAAGTGGTTTCCGGAGCCTAAAGTACCCAGCTGGGGGATACCCCGCTCTTTGGCCCGCCGGCTGACACGCTCCGGCTCAGCCGCCGCCATCTCACCCCCCTCCTCGGTAGTCTCAAGGTCATCACGGCGGCCATACCCCTTCTCCACCGCCCACCGCGAGCCTTTAACTAGAACCTCATCAATCTCCCCGTGCCTCAGCCTGATCTTGCCCTCCGAGCCCAGCCCGGAGGGAACATTGCGGTAAAGGGCGTCCACCAGCTCCTTTATCCTGGGACGGACTTCTGCCTCCATAAGATTAGTGCGCAGCAGCCGGACACCGCAGTTTATGTCAAATCCAACCCCACCCGGTGACACCACCCCGTCACTCATCCTCATCGCGGCTACCCCGCCGATGGGGAAGCCGTAGCCCCAGTGAATGTCAGGCATCGCCAGGGAATAGCTGACGATGCCGGGTAAAAAGGCAACATTAGCCACCTGCTCCAGGGACTGCTCCTTTTTTATTTCCTCAACCATTTCCTCGCTGGCAAATACCAAACCGTCAACTCGCATGCCCGATTTATAACTCTTGGGTATGCGCCAGCGGTAATCGTCCACTTTTTGCAGAGGTCCAGACCAAGGACTCATAACCCTCACCTCCTAAACATCAAAGATAACCCGCACCTGGTCCTTATCTATCTTGAGCATATGATAGGTGGCTGATTTCACCCCCGATTTAAGCTGGTGCCGGGAGGGGTCATACTTCTCACCCCAGCACTCCGCCTTGAGCCGACGCTCACCGAATTCGGTGATGTCAAATCTCTTTAGTAGTAGCTTCTCCATCTCAAAGACATAAATAAGCTCATTGAGCCAGTTAAACAGCAGGCCTTCGGTATCTTCAGCGCTTACCGCCACCGTCTGTGACTCAACTTCGCGCACTCCGCCAAGCTCAGCCATAATTGAAAAAAGACCGTAAGCGGCGTTGGCAAACGCCTCTGCCAGATTATGGCCATAGGCAATCAATCCGGTATCGGCGGTGTGCTCTACTAATTCAAACTTCTTCACCAGATTAATTCTACATTAATCGGGGCGCCTTATCTAGCCGACTTTTGGGGAAATAAAATGCTATCCCGCCTGAATTTACATTTACTTCTTTGTGTCAGCTGTCAAAATAGTTGACAAATTATTGCCAATAGTATTATTCTTTAACCGGGATTAACCTTGCTTCAGGAGGCGCCATTGAGAGCGGAAGCTAAAAAGGAGCAATCATTAATTGAACTGCTGGACTTACGCCGCAAAAATGCTGAACTGGAGGCGTCCGGAGTCACCAAAATTGCCCGAACCGCTCCGGGGTGGATGAAACGGCTAAGTATGGCTCGGCGATACCCGAAATAAAGGGCAGCTGACCAGGAGAAAGAGGGTTGGACGAGAAAGAAAGCATCCTTATCGTTGATGATGATGTGAGCACCGGTGATATCCTGACCCTCATGCTGAACAAAAAGGGCTATAAGACAGAGATAGCCCGAACCGGGCGTGAGGCACTGGAGAAGGCGCGCCAGAGATTTTACAATCTGGCCCTGCTGGACATCAGGCTGCCCGATATGGAGGGGATAGAGCTCATCGCACCTTTAAAAGAAATACACCCGGACATGGTGATGATTATAGTTACCGCCTACGCCTCGGTAGACAACGCGGTGCGGGCGCTAAACGAGGGGGCATCGGGGTATATTACCAAACCCTTGAGCATGGAAAAACTGCTGACCATGGTCAGGGAAGAGCTGGAAAAGCAGCACTTAATCACGGAGAACCGGAGGCTATACCAGTCGGCGCAGCAGGAGCTATTCGAACGCAAGCGCGCTGAGTACGATTTAAATAAACGGGTGAAAGAACTCGACTGCCTTTACGGTATCGGGGTGGCTAACCTTATCGAAAAAATAGGTGCCCCACCTGAAGAAATATATCAGGAGATAGCCAATCTGCTTCCGGAAGCGTGGCAATACCCGGAGACTGCCGTTGCCAGGATTACTATTGGTAGCAAGGAGTTCAAGACCGACAACTATAAAAAAACCGAATGGCGGCAGTCTTCAGATATTAAAGTGAATAAGGCAAAGGCGGGCACTATCGAGATTGTTTACCTTGAGGAAAGACCAGAAGCTGATGAGGGACCATTTTTGAAAGAAGAAAGGCTACTTATTGACGCCGTAGCTGAGCAGCTGGGCAGAATCACCGAGCGCAAACGTGCCGAGAAAGAACTGAAACACTACTCGGAGAAGCTGCGAGAACTGATTGAGGAGATTACGCAAGCTATTGCCGCAACTGCTGAGCTACGCGACCCCTATACCGCCGGCCACCAGCAGAGGGTGGCCCAGCTTGCCTGTGCCATCGCCCGAGAAATGAAACTCAGCCCAGAAATAATCAAGGAAATACGGGTTGCCGGCACCCTTCACGACATCGGCAAGGTACACGTACCGAGCGAAATTCTGACCAAGCCGGGCCGGCTGACCGAGATTGAATTCAACATGATTAAGACCCACCCTGAAGCCGGTTACAACATACTGAAGGCAATACAGTTTCCTTGGCCGGTGGCGCCGGTTGTCTTGCAACACCACGAAAGAAGCAACGGCTCCGGTTATCCCTCGGGACTGTCCGCCAAGGACATTCTTCCCGAGGCGAGGATACTGGCGGTAGCTGATGTCGTCGAGGCGATGTCCTCCCACCGCCCCTACCGCCCCGCCCGCGGCATTGATAAAGCCCTGGCCGAGATTTCGCAGAACCGGGGTACCCTCTATGACCCGCAGGTGGTAGACGTTTGTCTAAAGCTCTTTGCGGAAAAGAGCTTTAGATTTACTCAAGCGGGGACAATGAGATAAAAACAGGTAATGGCTTGCTGCGGGCAGACCGCCTCACATACTCCGCAGAAATCACAGTCTTCGCTCACCTCAATATGCACCCGGTCATCTTCCGGAATAATAGCCCCGCCGTGGCAGGCTATGATACACAAGCCGCAGCCATCGCACAATTCAATATTCAGTTCCGGCATTACCTTCATTTTTACCTCACCTTATCGTCTATTTTTAGACTATCTCAAGCACCCCGCTCCCGTCTATGATTTTGGTCACAGCCCGGGGCTAGGGGCGGCTCAATTCCAGTAATCTTTCGCGACCGGTAATAATTATCTGGTTGTTTTTCATAGTGATAGCCCCCATCGCCTCCAGCTCTCGTAACGAACGAGAGACTATCTCCCGGACCGTCCCGACCATAGCCGCCATCTCCTGCTGAGTAACCCTGACATTCTCCGCCCCGCTGAGGGCCAGCTTCTCCCTTTCCAAGAGCAGGCGGGCTAACCGGCCGGTGACATTTTTGAAGACCAGCTCCGTAGCCAGCTGGACAAGGTAGCGCTGCCGGGCGGACAGGACCTGAGCAATATTCAGGCTGACCAGCGGGTAATCGCGCAGAATCTTGACTAAATCTGGCTTGCGCAACCCATAAAGCACCACCGGGCTTAGCGTCATGGCGCTCAACTTGCTCGGCTCTATATCAAAGGTGGATTCATCGTTGATGGAGTCCCCACCATAGACAATGCGGACGATAAACTCCCGCCCCTCGGCCGAGGTCGTGAAGAGCTTCAGCTGCCCGCTGATGACAAAATAGATGGCTTCGTCCTCCTCCCCCTCCCACAGGACAACCTCGCCCGCCGGGACCTGCTTGGCAAATATAAAACGGCTTACCGCTTGCAGAGCAGCTTCATCCAGCTTGGTGAGGTAACAAGCCGTCTTTAATAGTTCTATCTTTACTGTCATAACCTATCCTGTCCTGATTCGTTAACATAATAGCGAAAAGTTTACCCCAGGGCAATTACCGGTTGCGACCAAAGTCACATACAAAAATTACTGCCTGACCTAAAATACTTGAGACTAAGGCAAACAAGTGAGGCAAAAGATGGCAAAGTGGAAACTAAAGGGCTGCCCCAAATGCGGGGGTGACGTCTTTCTGGATAGCCTGGAACACCGATGGTTTGAGCAGTGCCTTCAGTGCAGCTACCTGCGCGAAGTAGAGAGCCTGGCTGAATTCTATCAGCCCGCGCTAGAGAAGGAACCGGCTCTGGTCAGGAAAAAGAAGCCGGCCTGGTGATAGCTAGTCTGAAAATGGTCGGGGTGAGAGGACTTGAACCTCCGACCTCAGCGTCCCAAACGCTGCGC
>CAZMTT010000053.1:0-6430 GCA_964569555.1 uncultured Dehalococcoidales bacterium
CTTTATCCCCTTCCCCTTGATAAGGGGAAGGGGAGGTATTATTGAGAGGGGCTTCGCCCCTCTAACTCCCCTGAATACTCCTCAGAGCAGGGTTCTCGCCTCTCTTTAACTCTCCCCTGCTTATCCCCTGATTACTTTTTAGCCGACGCCTCTCGGCGCAAAATCTCGGCTTTATCTGTCCTCTCCCAGGGGAGGTCAAGGTCAGTCCGCCCGAAGTGCCCGTAGCAGGCAGTCTGCAGGTAGATTGGGCGCCGGAGGTCAAAGTGCCGGATAATCGCCTCCGGCCTGAGGTCAAAGTGCTCATCAATCAGCCGGACGATGATTTTCTCATCAACCTTGGCGGTGCCGAAGGTCTCAAACGAAACCGAAAGAGGGTGGGCAACGCCAATAGCGTAGGCAACCTGGATCTCCAGCCGTTCGGCCAGTCCGGCAGCGACGATATTCTTGGCAATATAGCGGGCGGCATAGGCGGCCGAGCGGTCAACCTTGGTCGGGTCCTTCCCCGAGAAACAACCGCCGCCATGGCGGGCAATTCCGCCATAGGTATCAACCAGAATCTTGCGCCCGGTAAAACCGGTATCAGATACCGGACCGCCAATGACAAAGCGGCCGGTAGCATTGACGTAAAACTTGGTGTCGTTATCCAGCATTGAGGCGGGTATCACCTTTCGGATGACCTGCTCGGTGATGTCCTGCTTTATCTTTTCCTGGCTGACATCAGGCTCATGCTGGGCACCAATGACCACGCTGTTAACTCGCCTGGGTACGCCGTTTTGATACTCCACGGTTACCTGTGATTTGCCATCGGGACGAAGGTAAGGCAGGATGCTCTCTTTTCGCGCCTGAGCCAGGCGCTGACACAATTTGTGCGCCAGGGAAATGGGCAGGGGCATAAGCTCGGGAGTCTCATTGCAGGCAAAGCCGACCATCATCCCCTGGTCACCGGCACCGATTTTATCCATCTCATCACCCGAGTGTGACTTTGCCTCCTGTGATTTACTCACCCCCAGAGAAATGTCACTGGACTGCTCCTTGATGGAAACCATTACGCCACAGGACTCATAGTCGAAGCCATATTCGGGGCGAACATAGCCGACATCATGGACTACCTGCCGCACCACTCGGGCAACTTCCACATAGCACTTGGTCGTAATCTCACCCATCACCACCACCAGTCCGTTGGTAACCCCGGTCTCGCAGGCTACCCTGCCGTAGGGGTCACAGGTCAGTATGGCATCCAGTATCGCATCCGATATCTGGTCACAGAGCTTATCCGGATGCCCCTCCGTCACCGACTCCGAGGTAAGCAGGTATTTGGGCGAGCTAGCAAAACTGTTGGTCAAGTTTCTCCTTTCTATGTCCCTTCTTCCCAGCTGGTCAGGTATTTCTCCTGTTCAGTGGTCAGACTATCAACACCGATGCCCATCGACTTCAACTTCAGCCGGGCTATCTCTTTATCAATCTCCCGGGGCACCGCGTAAACCTCTCTATCCAGTTTTCCCTTATTCTTGAGCAGATACTCCAGAGACAGCGCCTGATTGGCAAAGCTCATATCCATCACACTGGCCGGATGTCCCTCAGCGGCGGCCAGATTAATCAACCGCCCCTCCCCCAGTAGATAGATGTGCCGCCCATCCTTCAGGGTGTAGTCATCCACAAACGACCTTATCCGCCGCTTGCTTTTGGCCAGGCTCTTCAGAGCCGGGATATTAATCTCAACATTAAAATGACCGCTGTTCGCCAGGATGGCGCCGTCCTTCATCACCTCAAGGTGCTTCTTATCAATCACGTTCTTGCCCCCGGTGATGGTAATGAAGACTTCACCCACCCGGGCCGCTTCGGTCAGCGACATCACCTGGTAGCCGTCCATGACTGCCTCCAGGGCCCGCACCGGCTCCACCTCGGCGACAATCACCTGAGCCCCCATCCCCTGCGCCCTCAAAGCGGTGCCATGCCCGCACCAGCCGTAGCCGCAGACGACCACCTTTTTCCCCGCCCACAGAATATTGGTGGCACGGGTAATGCCGTCAATCGTGCTCTGGCCGGTGCCGTAGCGGTTATCAAAGAGATACTTGGTCTGGGCATCATTGACCGCAATCAGGGGGTATTTCAGCTTGCCGGCTTTGGCCAGGCTGCGCAGCCGGGTGACGCCGGTGGTCGTCTCCTCGGTGCCACCGATGACATTATTGATTAACTCGGTGCGCTTGGTGTGCAGGGTGGTGACCAGGTCGGCGCCGTCATCCACGGTAAGCACGGGCTGGTGGTCCAAGGTCAGATTAAGGTGCCGGTAGTAGGTGACCTCGTCCTCCCCCTTGATGGCACTGGTGGGAATACCGTACTCCACCAGGGCGGCGGCAACATCGTCCTGAGTGCTCAGCGGGTTGGAAGCACAGAGCACCCCCTCCGCCCCGCCCTCTTTGAGGGCCAGCATCAGGTTGGCCGTCTCGGTGGTTACATGGAGGCAGGCCGAAATCCTGACTCCCTGAAACGGCTTCTCACGGGCAAACCTTTCCTTAATCAGCCTCAGTACCGGCATCTGCCGGTAGGCCCACTCGATTCGTTCCCTGCCTTCACCGGCTAACGCCGGGTCTTTAACCTCACCTCGTGGCTTGCCCATATTCCCCCCTTTTTATCTCAATCCACGCTGAATTTAGCCATAACCTGGCGGACGGTCTCACTCACCGGCCGTGAAGTATCAATTATAACATAATTTGCCTCTAAAACCTCAGTCACCGCCTCAAATTGGCGCTTCTGCTCTTCAAAAATTTCCCAGCGCCCGTCGGATACTGTCCCCTGCTTCAGCCTTTCCGTCAGGCGCTGCGGGACAATCTCTTCCGCCAGAGTGCACTCAATGATAAAGAAGTCCGCCTTCGTCTCTTCAGCCAGCCGCTTCGCCTTCAGCCGGTGCTCAGCCCTGATAAAAGAAGCATCAAGAATTACCGAGCCACCCTCAGTCAGGATAGTTCTGGCTTCACTCAGCATGGTGTCATAGGTCAGGCGGGAAAAATCGGCCGAGTAGATGCCGTGGTCAAACTCCTCAAAGCGGTGCTCGGTCAGCGGAATAGACGCCAGTTGCTTGCGGGTAACATCGGAATGTATAGCCACCAGCCCCATCTGTCTGGCCAGGGCCTGAGCCAGGATTGTCTTGCCAGCGCCCACCAGACCGACGGTGATAAACAGGGCTGGCTTTGCCCTCAAGTAGGCGCGAGCCAGGTCAAAATAGCTCCGGGCGGTCTCCCGGACCGGCTCTTTTTCTTTAATATAGGGGTCATCAAGCTGAAAGCAGGCTACCTTACCCCGCACATAGGCCCGGTAGCACTTGTAGAAATCAAGCAGCCGGAGCAGCTCGCTATCCCGGCTCCGGGAGACATAGGTTTTGACAAAACTACGGGACAGGTCAGCCCGCCCGTAGTGGTCCAGGTCCATCGCCAGGAAGGCGACCTCCGAGGCGACATCAGAGTAGCGGAAGCGGTCATTGAACTCAATGCAATCATAGATACAGATGCCATCCGAGAAGCAGATGTGGGCGGCGTGCAGGTCACCGTGGCAGTCCCTTATCCGGCCCTCTTTAACCCGCTTCCGGAACAGAGAGGCATTTTGGGCAATAAAGCCATCGGTATAGTCTTTAATCTGCCCATATTTCTTTTCCGAAATAGTCTGGCTAATATACTTTTCGGTCTGGGTGAAGTTCTCCCCGGTGTTCTGGGTGATAATATCCAGACCACCAAACTGGCTGATGTTATTATTGGTCTCGGCCCGCCGGTGAAACTCAGCCAGCCTCTCCGCCACCGCGGCGATCATCTCTATTGACACCTGATCCTGGCCCAGCAGCGCGTCCATCATCTTTTCCCGGGGTAGGCGGCGCATCCTGACGGCATACTCAATAGCCTCGCCCTGACCGTCAATAACGATATTACCCCTGTCCTGAGTGATTGAGACGACACCGAGATAGGCAGCGGGGCAGAGGCGCCGGTTGAGCTCAACCTCCCGCTGGCAGTAGAATTTACGCTTCTCCAGGGTGGTATAGTCGAGGTAGCCCAGATTAACCGGCTTCTTTACCTTGTAGACCAAGTTATCGGTCAGGAAGACGAAGGACATCTGGGTCTGCACCAGCTCTATCTTGGGTGGATTTTCAGGGTAGGCTTTCGGGCTTAGCAAGGCTTGAACCAGCTGCGGTAACGGCGACATGGTATTTATCTCACTCCCCCAACCACTCTTTTAGCTCGGCCAGCACTGGCTCGTGGTTATCCCTGGTCACGGTGAGCAGCTTTACCCGGGGCTGGCGCTTGATGGCATCGGCAAAGGGATTGGGATTGAGCATAATCGTGCCCAGAACCCGCTTGCCACTGCCCATTATCTGCCCGATGGCTTCCCGGAAGTTTGCCGAGAACAGTTCCATCTTGCCGATTTCGTCAATAACCACCAGGTCGCACTGCCCGGCGGCCCGACGGAGCGCCGAAACACCTGTCTGGTCTAAACTATCTATATCAACCCCGTATTTGCTCACCCGGTACGGGCTGCGAATATCAATGTGAGCCAGTATGGCTGTTTGCCCATCCAGGGTAACCAGCCGGAAGCCCTCTCTTACCCCCCGGGTGCGTATTTCCTCGGTATAAAACCCGCCGGCTCTGCCCTTCATCCCGGCTAAAGCCTGCTTGATAAGGCTCGTCTTCCCCGTCCCCGGTCTCCCGGTGAGGAGATAAACCGACTTCATTTCTCCCCTTCAGACCGGGGGGCTTGCTTTCGCTTTAACTCCAGCTTCTTTCGCTGGCGCCGATGCTTGAAGATGGCTACCCTTCTCTTCTTGTTCATGGCTAATAAATCCGGGCTAGTCTTTGCCGCCGCCATATACGGCCACAAAGCGGGCAAAGGAGCGGTCAAAGGTCCGCTCCACCTGGTCGGGAAAGACACAGGCGGGAAGCTCGCTAAAATTCAGGTGATAGGCGATACACTCACAGCACTTGCCCTTCCGGGAACAGGGCTCATAGGTGCAGTTGCACCTGGCTTTATTGGCTTCAATCTGGCATTCCATACCTTGCTCCCCTTCTAACCGTAGCGCTTCCTTATTCTTTCCGATAGCTCGGTCAGCAGCTTTAGAACCTGCTCGGCAGCATCTTCACTATTTATCAAACCCAGCCCGCAGCTGGGGGTAACCAGCCCCTGCTTAATCAGCTGCCGGAACTCAATGTTATGCCGGGTGAACGGCGCCATCGCCTCTTCCAGGCGGTCATGGAGGCTGGCCGCCGATTCTTTGGCCAGAGATTCTTCATCATTGGGCACTATCCCCCAGGCAACCGCCCCACCCCCGTCCAGAAATTTTTTGACTTCCGAGGGATAAAGGCTGAGCGACCGGGCATAGTGATAGGCATCAAAGCTGATGATATCAGCTTTGGTCTCCAGCAGCACCGACCAGTCGGTATTGCCGCAGCAGTGGACTCCCCTGAGCCCCTTGATACAAGTAAAGACCTTGTCCAGCAAGGCAACGACCCGCTCTTTGGCAGAGGGCACCGCCGCCGAGCCGAAGGCAGCCATATAGGGCTCGTCCACCAGGATAATGGTGTTTTTACAGAGCTTCTTTAGCTGTTTCTCCTGCCACCCCGCCTTCAGCCCCAGAAACATGGCGACGGCGTCCTGAAAGTTGTCGTCATGGAGTATCGCCCGCCCCGTCTCATCGGGAACGGTCAGCCCCCAGGTAATCGGGCCGGTGACCTGCCCCTTCACCGCCAGCGGCGCCAGATTCTTCAGTTCCAGAAAGGCGTGCAGCCCGGCGGCATAGTCAGGGCTGATGGCGTATTTATCAACGTCCTTCTCCTCACCATAGTCAGTGATAAGCTCGGCAAGGGGCTTCGCCCAGTCCTGATTATGGTCAATATAGACGCCGCTCTCTCTGGCCGGCACCACCCCGGGAAAGCCCTCGCTGAACTGGACGTACATATTCTCCAGCGGCGAGCGCTGGGGTAGCTGGGGCCAGGAGGGGAAGTCCCTGAGGTAACGGGTAATCAATGAGCATGCTTCTTTAGGGTCGGTATGGGGCATACTGCCGATAATGGTGGCTCGGCAGCCAAATTCAGTATCAGGCATAAGCCAGTTAACTCTCCTTACTTCACATACTTGCCGATTATCAGGGCTAGCTTCTTCTTCACTTCGGGCGGTATCGCCTCCGGTACGGTGACAATTGCCGTCGCCAGGGCGTGGGCGCACTCGCAGTCGCGCTTCTTGGGTATCCGTCCCACCGCCAGCTTGATAATCCGCTTGGTATTCTCCACGTTCTTGCTCATGGTGTTTAAAATGACCTCAATGGTCACCGGCTCGCTTCGCTCCAGCCAGCTATCGTAGTCAGTGACACAGCCGATAACGGCATAGCAGATTTCGGCTTCCCGCGCCAGCTTGGCTTCGGGCAGCGCCGTCATGCCGATAATATCCGCCCCCC
>CAZMTT010000054.1:0-5963 GCA_964569555.1 uncultured Dehalococcoidales bacterium
GGTAGTTATGCTTGGTGATGGGCAGGGTGATACCGGTGATATCAACCTCCTGGAAAGCGTCCTTGCCGATGAAGGGCCGGGCTACCTGTCCGGTTATGGCCACCATTGGTACCGAATCAAGGTGGGCGTTGGCAATTCCGGTGACCAGGTTGGATGCCCCCGGGCCAGAAGTAGCCAGGCATACCCCGACCTTGCCGGTGGCCCGGGCGTAGCCATCAGCGGCGTGGGCGGCACACTGCTCATGCCGTACCAGAATATGGCGGAGCTGGGAATACTGGGGGATGGTGTCATACAGGGGTAAGACGGCCCCACCCGGGAAGCCGAAGATAACCTCAACCCCCTCCTTCACCATACCATCGCACAGAATCTGGGCTCCTGTCATCTTCATTGTGTTGCCCCCTTATCTCCTAAAAACTGCCCCGTGGCTGGCAGAAAGCACCTTCTCGGTGTAGTAGCGCAGAAAGCCACTCTTTACTCTTGGCTCAAATTCAGCCAGCTTGGCCAGACGGCTGGCTATCTCTTTATCGCTTAGTTCAACATCAAGCCGGTAGTTGGGGATGTCAATCTTTATTATATCGCCGCTGCGTAGCGCCGCAATCGGCCCCCGGCTGGCTGCCTCCGGAGAGACATGCCCGATGGCTGCCCCCCGCGTGCCCCCTGAGAAGCGCCCGTCGGTGATAAGGGCTACCTCTTTGTCCAGCCCCATACCACTCAAGAGCGAGGTCGGGGTGAGCATTTCTCTCATCCCCGGCCCGCCTTTGGGCCCCTCGTAGCGGATGACGACGACATCGCCCGCCTTGATATTGCCCCCGGTAATGGCTTGTGTCGCCTCTTCTTCCGAGTCGAAGACCCGGGCCGGGCCGCGGTGAGTCTGCATCTCGGCAACCACCGCTGACCTTTTGACCACGCCTCCCTCCGGCGCCAGATTGCCGAAGAGAACGGCAATGCCCCCTTTAGCCGAGTAGGCATTGCCCGCAGAGTGAATAACATCGCTATCCACGACCCTGGCGTTTTGCATAACTTCGCCCAGAGGCTTACCCGATACTGTTTTTGATTCTGGATTCAGTAATCCGGTGAGTTCTTTCATTACCGCCGGTATACCGCCGGCACGGTCCAGGTCTTCAATGCGGTACTCCCCGGCCGGGCTGAGCTTACACAGGGTGGGGGTGCGCTCGCCGATCTCGTTTACCGCTGAAAGCGGGAAATCAATCCCGGCCTCATGGGCGATTGCTATCAGGTGCAGGACCGAATTGCTGCTACCGCCCAGCGCCGTATCAACCGTGAAAGCATTATAGAGGGCTTGCCGGGTGATTATATCCCGGGGACAGAGATTCTCAGCTATTAACTTCATAACCTGTTTTCCGGCATCCTGGGCCAGCTGCCGGCGTCGGTCGGCTACGGCGGGGATGGTGCCATTACCGGGTAGCCCCATGCCCAGGACTTCGGTCAGGCAGTTCATGGTGTTGGCGGTGAACATGCCGGCACAGCTGCCGCAGCCGGGGCAGGCAACTTCTTCCAGTTTCTTTAATTCGGCCTCAGTCATTTGCTTCCGGGCTACTTTGCCGACGGCTTCAAAGACCGATATCAGGTCAACCGCCCGGTTGCCCTCGCTAGTTTCCAGATGGCCGGCCAGCATCGGTCCGCCGCTGATAAATATCGACGGCAGATTAAGCCTGAGCGCCACCATAAGCATGCCGGGCACCACTTTATCGCAGTTGGGGATAAAGACCAGGCCGTCAAAGGCGTGGGCCTCGGCGACTATCTCCACCGAGTCGGCGATTAGTTCGCGGCTGGGCAGACTGTATTTCATACCGGGGTGGTTCATGGCGATGCCATCACACACCGCAATGGTGTTGACCTCAAAGGGGGCGCCGCCACCACTACGCACCCCGGCTTTAACCGCCTCAGCAATCTCCCTGAGGTGGATATGTCCCGGGACAATCTCGCTGAAGCTGTTGATGACGCCGATAAAGGGCTTGCCCATTTCGGCTTCGGTGCAGCCTACGGCACGCAGTAGTGAGCGGTGCGGTGCCCGCTCTATGCCTTTTTTAATTGCGTCACTCTTCATTGCCTATGTCCTTATAATTAAAAAGCCGCCCCTTTGGGGACGGCCCCGTTTTTGGAGACAGATCCCCGGCCGGCTATGTATGTGTAACGAGTACTAAGAGATAAATCTTTTTCATCTTGATTGATAAGTTACCATAAGTGTTTATTTATTGTCAAGATGAGCCAGGCAAAATATGTCTCAGCATTCTAATGCCTTTATCTTGTTCAGCCGCCGCTCATGCCGCCCACCCTCAAAATCGGTGCTGAAAAAGGCGTCAATAATGCCGGTGACCGCCCCCGCTTTTTGCGCCGCCAGACAGAGGACATTGGCGTCATTATGCTGGCGCGCCCGTCGGGCACAGAAGGCGTCATAGCACAGGGCAGCCCTTATCCCCTTAATTTTATTGGCGGCAATGCTCATACCGATGCCGGTATCGCATATCAGAATACCGCGCTCAAAATCACCCGAGGCTACCGCCCCGGCCACTTTCCGGGCAATATCGGGGTAGTCCACCGACTCGGTGGTGTTGGTGCCAAAGTCCTGGGGGCTATGCCCGGCGTCGGTAACCAGCTTGATGACCGCTTGCTTGAGCTCCAGCCCCCGGTGGTCGCTGCCAACCGCAATACGCATTGCTCCGTCTCCTTTAGCCGTATCGGCATTTCTTCTGATAAGAGCGCCTACCCCTTCAGCCTGAAGAAAACGCTTCCCCAGCCGAGCAGTATTATACCGCCGGCAATTTTAGTTATGTTCAGGCCGCTGCCGCTCTGCACCATAGTCCATCCCGGCCAGAAGGCTTGAAATAAAAGAAATGCCCCGTAGGTCAGTACCAGGACAGCCGTTATCAGCGCCCACTTACGCCGGGTCATTTTATCTCACACACCTGTTCCAGTTCTTGCCGGGATATCGCCCCTTCCCGGAGCAGTACCGCTGTCGGGCCGCTAACATCAACTATGGTTGACTCTTCCCCTCTGGGGCACCTTCCGCCGTCAATAACCAGGTCTATCTTATCACCAAACTGGTTATGGACTTCTTCGGCGGTCAGGGCGCTGGGCTGGCCGCTCAGGTTAGCGCTGGTGGCGGCAATCGGCCCCAGCTCCCGGGCCAAAGCGGCCGGGACGGGATGGGCCGGAATACGAATGGCGACCGTGCTGCCGCCGGCGGTAACAATGTCTGAAACGGCACTGGCTCGGGGTAAAACCAGGGTCAGGGCACCGGGCAGGAATTTTTCAACCAGTAGCCAGGCAATCGGTGGCACGGAAAGGGCAACCCGGCTTATCTGTGATTTATCCGCCAGAAGCAGGGGCAGGGGCACATTCTTTGGGCGCTGTTTTAGCTCAAAAATTCTGGCTACCGCCGCTTCGTTATCGGCACAGGCCCCCAGCCCGTAAACGGTATCGGTGGGGAAGGCAACCACCCCTCCCCCCCGCAGAATGGAAATGCCCCGCTCAATCTGCGCTGAAAGAGAATTATCTGGCTTTAACATAGCTAGCGTTTCTTGACGCTAGTATAACACAGTGTTAGGCACAAAATACACGAGTTGCTGGTTATCAACTTGGTATTGACAATCGCCCGGTGGGGCACTAGACTCCAACTATCAAGAATGGGGGGCAGGGAAGATGGGTTAAATCAAGGGCACTGGAAACCGCTAACTTAATGGCGATTGATGGTGCCCTTTTTAATTACCCGAAATAATAAGGAGGTCCGATATGAGAAGAAAGTGGCTTATGTTTGGGGTGATGTTTTTATTGATGGCGTTGCTTCTGGTTGGTTGCGGCGGTATCTCGGAGGAAGCGTATAATGCGGTCAAAGCCGAGCGTGATGCGGTTCAGGCACAGGTAACCAACCTGCAGAGCGAGGCCAGCGCGATGCAGGCTGAGTATGATGGTTTGAAGGCTGACTATGATGAAATAAAGGGCGAATTTGAAGCGTTGCAAGCCGAGCATGAAGAATTGAGTGCCGACTATGACGAGTTGAATGCGCAGTATGAAGAGCTGAGCACACAGCTTAGTATCCCGGTAGAGGGAAAAGGCGAGATTGTTGAGGCGGATGTAGAGCAGGCGGTATTCGAACTGGTAAATCAGGAAAGAATAGATAATGGGCTGGATGAACTGGAGTGGGGTAAGTATCTCTACAAGACGGCCATAGCCAACAGCCGTGATATGGCTGAGAGTGGGCGGCTTGAATACCCGTCACGTGCCGCCGGTAAGGAAATTCATCGGGCGGCGGGATATAGCACTGCCGATGGGATGGCTAATGCCACCTTAATAATCTGGAAGGGCACCAGCAATTTTGCAGCCAATTTTCTTATCAAGGGCGCTCGCTATGGTGCCGTAGGAGTGTATAAATCGGGAGATATTTTCTACATTACCTATATGGCTGATTTTTATCAATAGTGTTTTAATATTTTAGGATTGAGGCGATGCAGATGGGCACCAGACCACTGACCAAAGCGTAGCACCACTTGAAAACAATTTAGCGCAGTGATAATCTTTGATAAATGGAAAGAGTTAGGGGTAAGGCAAAGCGGGCCGCCGAGAAGAACCGCCGGGTAACTACCAGTGGTGATATTGAGGTCTCCACCTATCTTGAGATTGCCGAGAAGATAGGCGGGGAGAAGCCGGCCCCGGCCAAAGAGGCGATACCAACTGTTGAGCGTGAGTCAATTATCGTTATTGATTTTGGCTCCCAGTACAGTATGCTCATCGCCCGCCGCATCCGTGAGTGTCAGGTATATTGCGAACTGGTCTCCCCCGATACCCCCTGGGAAAAGATAGCCCCGCTTAATCCCAAAGGATTTATTCTCTCCGGAGGTCCGGCCAGTGTCTACGAAGCGGGCGCCCCGCTGGCGCCGGCTTATATTTATGAAAGAGACCTGCCGGTGCTGGGCATCTGCTACGGCATGCAGGTCATTACCAAGCAGCTCGGGGGCAAGGTATCCCCGGGCACCAAGCGCGAGTACGGGCATGCCGTCCTTCACCTGAGTGAGGTGGACTCGCCGCTTTTTGCCGATTTGCCGTCTTCCATGCCGGTATGGATGAGCCATGCCGACCAGATTGATGCCATGCCCCCCGCCTTCACCCCCCTGGCCTATACCGAAAATTCGCCCCTGGCCGTTATTGGCAGCAAGCGTGTCTTTGGTCTCCAGTTCCATCCCGAGGTAGCCCACACCCCGGAGGGGAAGAAAATCCTGAGAAACTTTGCCTACCGGGTATGTGGCTGCCAGGGGAACTGGACGA
Source organism: uncultured Dehalococcoidales bacterium (assembly GCA_964569555.1). Taxonomy (GTDB): domain Bacteria; phylum Chloroflexota; class Dehalococcoidia; order Dehalococcoidales; family JAUYDJ01. The sequence continues at coordinate 5,284 of CAZMTT010000054.1, forward strand.
TGGGCAGCTTCATCAATGAGAGCGTGGCGGCCATCAAAAAGCGGGTAGGCAAGGGCCGGGTCATCAACGCCATCTCCGGTGGGGTGGACTCGTCGGTGGTGGCTACCCTCATCCACCGTGCCATCGGTGACCAGCTCACCTGTATCTTTGTCAATAACGGGCTGCTGCGCCGCGAGGAAGTGGAGCGGACCTTTAACGTCTTCCGCCTCAACCTGGGTATGAACGTTGTCTTTGTTGATGCCGCGGAGAGGTTTCTGGACCGGCTCAAGGGGGTAATCGACCCCGAGACCAAGCGCAAGGTTATCGGCGAGGAGTTTATCCGGGTATTTGAAGAGGAAGCCGGTAAGATAGGCAGGGTTGATTTCCTGGCTCAGGGAACGCTTTACCCCGATGTCATTGAGAGTGCCGCCTCCTCCACCAGCGCCCCGGCGCGGATAAAGAGCCACCACAATGTGGGCGGACTGCCCGCCAATATGACGCTGAGCTTGCTTGAACCGCTGCGCTATCTGTTTAAAGATGAGGTGCGTCAGGTCGGGCTGGAGCTAGGGCTGCCCGAAGAGATGGTCTGGCGCCAGCCCTTCCCCGGACCGGGTCTGGCGATTCGCATTATCGGTGAGGTGACCAAGGAGAAGCTGGAGATACTGCGCAGCGCCGACTGGATTGTGATGAACGAGATTAAG
>CAZMTT010000055.1:0-5510 GCA_964569555.1 uncultured Dehalococcoidales bacterium
ACCTCAATAGTGTTATTACCGACTTAGCTTCAGAAACAGAAGTACTTTGCCGGGAAATGGGTCTTCAGTTCAAGGTTGGCCAGCTAGAAAATCTGGCTGTGAAAGGAGATAAAGTCGAGCTAAAGAAGCTCTTTTTCAATCTGCTTGACAATGCCATTAGATACACTCCAAGCGGTGGTACTGTATCAGTTTCTGTAGAAAGAAAGGGAGATACTGCGGTAGTAGCTGTCGAGGATTCAGGTATCGGCATCCCTGAAGAGCATATACCACATATCTTCGAACGCTTCTACCGGGTGGACAAGGCTCGCTCCCGGGCTGAGGGGGGTGCTGGGCTGGGCCTGTCAATCTGCCAGCATATCGCTGAGGCTCATGGTGGTAGGATTGAGGTTGAAAGCCAGGTGGGGCAAGGAAGCACTTTTTCCGTATTTCTACCACTCTTAGAAAAGAACTAATTAAAGCCGAATGAGCCTGTTAGAATTTCGGTATTGAACAAAACGCTATTTTGTGCAGTGGGGTAACAAACCGTTAGATTGTGCAATTAAAAAGGAACCAATATACGACTAGCCAGGACTAAAGGCTAACTCGAAGGTTCTACCTATCGTACGGTACCGCCCACCATCAGGTAATTCGCCGCAAGGGGGATTTTGTGGCGTTAGTCCCCGCCCCACAACCACTTAGCCAGCCACTCAGCCAGCCAGCCGACAGATTATGTTAGTGCTTCCCGCCTAGAGCATGGCCAGGAATTCTTTCCACGGTGTCGCCACCAGCGTCTCCGTGGATGACCGCCCGTAGGCGCGGATAATCATGGCCGCTCTCTCCACCTGCTTCAGGTCGTCCGACTCCACAATGTCAACCACATCGAAGCGTCCCATAGTGGCATAGCTATCCTTCCACTTCACTTTGGGACAGTCGCTCCTGATTTTGGCTGACACCGCCGCCGCTATTTCCTTGAATTCGGCGGGGTCGGTAAATGCCCGTGGGGAAATCCGGCTGAGAACGACATAGGTCGCCATATGACACCTCCCTTTTCCCTCGTTCTGCCTCAAGTCATATATTTTCAGGCTTAACCTAGTCTGCCGAGATGACCGAATATTAGCACCCGCCAGAATGGCTGTCAAGCGCCCACAGCCTCTGGTATGACCATTTCTGGCTGGCGCTAGCCGCTAAGCCCCCGAGGGCATTAATATTGCCCATTAGCTGATTTGACGCCGCCAAGGGCTTTATTTTATGGTAAGTTTAATTGCCTTCCTGCAGTCAGCGTCAGCACCGGAGGTCTTTTATGACAAGCGATAAATCTAACCAGTTCTGGATGATACTTATCATCATGCTCGTGGCCATTATCATCGCCGGCGGGATATTAATCGGGACACAGTACAGTAAGCCGGTGGAGATTGCCATCTCCAATCCCCCCGCCCCACAGCCGCCCGACTATATCTACATCGGCGGCGCGGTCGATAACCCCGGCTTATATCCGGTAAGCGCCGGTGACAGCCTGGAGGCTCTCATTCAGGCTGCCGGCGGCACCAGTGATGGCGCCGACCCTGCCCGGCTCAGGCTCTATGTCCCCACCACCACCGAGGCGGAACAGCCGCAGAAGGTCAACATCAACCGGGCGGGAGCGTGGTTGCTTGATGCCCTGCCCGGCATCGGGCCCGCCCGGGCGCAGGACATCGTTGACTATCGCCAGGAGAACGGGCAATTCCACCATATTAACGATATAACCAGGATAGACGGCATCGGCCCGTCTATCTTTGATAATCTCAAGGACCTGATTACGGTAGCTGACTAAGCGATAAGGCAGATAACAGTGTCACTCATCTATCTCAGCGTTGCCTGGGTGGTCGGCATCTTTCTGGGGTCAAAGTTCAGTCCCCCCCTCGCCCTCGTTCTGGTCGGGCTTATCCCCCTCCCCCTGCTTTTCGTCTTTCGGCAGCAGCTCAAAACGATAGTCCTGACCAGCCTGTGTCTGGTCACCCTCGTTGGCGGTGCCCTCTGCTTCCAGTCCAGCCTGCCCGCCATTGATGAGAGCCAGCTTCGGTTCTACAACGACGGGGAAACAGTCGAAGTCAGGGGGATGATAAGCGATTACCCCGAGGTCAGGGACAAGACCACCCACCTCCGCCTCACCACCACCGCAATTAAAGTTGGCGATGAGTGGCAGCCGGTAGCGGGGAAAGCCCTGCTCTTCGTGCCCCGATACCCTGCCTATGAGTACGGCGATGTGCTCCGGGTCAGCGGGGAACTTGAGACACCGCCCCAGCTTGACGGCTTTGACTATAAAGATTACCTCGCCCACCGGGAAATCTTCAGCACCATGCTCTACCCCACGATAGAAATTCAGCAGAGGGGGCAGGGCTCCACCCTGCTTACCGGCATTTACTGGTTAAGAAGCCGCCTGTCCCGGAGCATGGCGAACATACTGCCCGAGCCCAAGGCGTCCCTCGCCCAGGGGGTTATCCTGGGCATCCGGAGCAACATCCCGGCACCGGTTAAAGATAGCTTTGTTAAAAGCGGCACCGCCCATCTACTGGCCATCTCCGGCCTGCACCTCAGCATTGTGGCCGGCATACTGCTCAGTCTGGGCATATGGCTCTTCGGGCGCCGACACTACCTCTACATCTGGCTGGCTTTAAGCGTAATCTGGCTCTTCGCCCTGCTCACCGGGATGCACCCGCCCATAGTCCGTGGTGCCATTATGGCCAGCCTGTTTCTGACTGCCGAGCTTCTGGGCAGGCAGCGCAGCGCCTTTACCGCCCTCGCCTTTGCCGCCGCCATAATGGTCGGTCTCAGCCCCCACATCCTGTGGGACGCCTCTTTCCAGCTGAGCTTCATGGCGATGACCGGCTTAATCTTCCTGGCACCACCGCTTATGGCGCTGGGGAGGCGGGGGGTCAAAGCCACGCTGGGTGAAAGCCGGGCTGCCGGCATCGCCAGTATCATCACCGACAGCTTCGCCATTACCCTGAGTGCCATCATTGCCGTTTGGCCCCTGATTGCCCACTACTTCGGCATTGTCTCTCTGGTCAGCCTGCCGGCTACCCTCTTCGCCCTGCCGGCACTGCCGGCGGTTATTGTCACCGGCGTGCTCGCCGGCGGCCTGGGGCTGATTGCCCTGCCAGTTGGTCAGGTAGTAGCCTGGCTGGCCTGGCTCTTTCTGGCCTATATGCTGCTGGTGGTCAATATCTTTGCCGCCATCCCCGTCGCCTATATTGAGGTGGGTGCGGTTACCCCTTATCTCATCGGGGCTTACTATCTGGGGCTGGCTCTGGCCATCTATCTCTATCGGCGCCGGCAGCAGGTGGGCACCCTCACCGCCAGGACATTGAGTACCGCCCGGTCAGGCATGGATAAAGCCAGCAGTTTTGTCTCGCTAACACCCAAAAAATGGCTTATCCCGCCGCTGGTGGTGGTCACCATTCTGGTTTCTATCACCGCCGCCACCATGCCCGATGATAAGCTTCATGTCAGCTTCCTCAATGTTGGCCAGGGGGATGCCATACTGGTGCAGACCCCGGCCCACCATGATATTCTCATTGACGGCGGCCCCAGCCCGCAGGCGATAGGTCTGGGACTGGGACAGAAAATGCCTTTCTGGGACCGGACCATTGACCTGGTAGTATTAACCCATCCCCACGCCGACCACCTCACCGGCCTGGTTGAGGTCCTGGAGCGGTACCGGGTGAAGCAGGTGCTGATGCCTGAGGGGGACGGCGCTTCCTCAATCTATGATGAGTGGCTTAAATCTCTTAAGGCAAAACAGTTCAAGCCAACCTTTGCCCGGGCCGGGCAGCGGATTGACCTGGGTGATGGGGTAGTCTTTGAGGTGCTCAACCCCCCCACCCCCTATTTAAGCGACACCGAATCTGATATCGACAATAATGGCGTCACCCTGAAGATAAGCATGGCTGAGGTTAGCTTTCTGCTTACCGCCGATATAATGTGGGAGGCGGAATCTGAGCTTATCGCCCGTAGAGCTAATCTCAATAACACCGTGCTCAAGGTGGCTCACTGCGGCTCAAAGACCTCCACCACCCCCGAATTTCTGGCCGTGGCCAGCCCGCAGGTGGCCGTCATCTCCGTCGGCGACAATACCTATGGCCACCCCAGCCCTGAGGTTATCGCCCGGCTGGAAAATAGCCTTGGCCCGGCCAGTATCTACCGCACCGATGAGCAGGGAACAATAGAATTTATTACCGATGGGGAGAGGTTGTGGGTGGCGGTAGAAAAGCCAAAATAGTAATCAAAAATTGGCCAAAAGGCTATTGTAGATTTTTAATTATCGGATTATAATATCCTTCAAGCCGCTGGAAAAGGCTTTGGTGATGGGGTTTAACAAAATTCTGGTGCCGGTCTGCGGTACCGAAGCCGATGAAGAGGCGATCAAGCTAGCCTGCGTGCTATCCAAGAAGGCTAAGGGTAAAATCTGTGCGGTCTACGTTATCACGGTAAAGCGGAGCCTGCCCCTGGAAGCTGAGATTGAGCCGGAAACCCGAAGAGCCGAAGACATTCTGGACCAGATGGAGGGCTGTGCCGAGGAGCAGGACTACGAAGTGGAGACTGACGTGCTCCAAGCCCGCGAGGTCGGCTCAGCGATTATCGATGAGGCCGTGGACCGAGGGGTAGACCTCATCCTGATGGGGGTTAAGTACAAGAAACGCTTCGGTCAGTTCAGTCTGGGCAACGTGGCACCCTATGTTCTGAAAAACGCCCCCTGCCCGGTTATACTCTACCACCAGTACACCGCATAATAAGTTTGCCATATGAAAATAGTAATTATGGGCTCAGGGCGGGTTGGTGCTCAGCTGGCCGCATTGCTGGACGCTGAGGGGCATCAGGTTACCGTTCTGGATACCGATGCCTACAGCTTCCGCCGCTTGCCCGCTGACTTCGGCGGCACGGCTCTGGTCGGCAACGGCCTTGACCAGCCAAGTCTGATAAAAGCGGGCATTGAAACCGCTGATGTCTTCGTAGCGGTAACCCAGGGCGATAACCGCAATGTTATGGCGGCCCAAATCGCCCAGCATATCTTCAATGTGCCCAAGGTAATCTGCCGTATCTATGACCCCTTACGGCAGGAGCTTTACCAGACCCTGGGCATAGAAGCGATTAGCCCGACGACCATCTTCGCCCAGATGCTAAAGGAGAAGATAGAGGGCTAGGGGAGAAAGATGTACATTATCGTGGTTGGCGGCGGCCGGGTGGGTTACTACCTGATTAAAGCCCTCCTCGAAGAAGGGCATGAAGTACTTCTGATCGAGAAGAACGCTTCAATATGCGAAACCATTAATGATGAACTGGGCAATGTCTGCTTTCGCGGGGACGGCTGTGAAGCGGCTACCCTGGCTGAAATAGGCACCGGACGGGCGGATATGCTTATCGCGGTCACCGGTGACGATGAGGATAACTTTGTCGCCTGCCAGGTAGCCAAGCATAAGTTCAATGTGCCCCGCACCATTGCCCGCATCCGAAACCCCCAAAATGAAATCCTCTTCAAGAAACTGGGCATAGAT
>CAZMTT010000056.1:0-5468 GCA_964569555.1 uncultured Dehalococcoidales bacterium
AACCGTTGTTGGTGCAAGCCAACCGTGGGTTCGAATCCCACCCCCTCCGCCACCCCCCAAAAAAGAAGAAAGAGAGGCTTCGCCTCTCTTAAACTCTCTAACTTCTCTCCCCATTAATCAGTGCGGCGTGATTGAGACTTTATTTAGCTTGACCAGGCCCTGCGGGTCAAGATTATAGTCACTGACGTAGGGCTTGACCAGAATGTAGTTCTCGTCAAAATAGAGGGGGATGCAGGCGGCATCATCAACTATCTTCTGCTCCGCCTGCTGGTACAGGGAGTAGCTCAGCTCGGCATCCATCTCCACCCCCGCCCTGACCAGCAGCTGGTTCACCGCCGGGTTGTTATACTCGCCGTAGTTATTCTCGGAATTAGCGTGAAACAGGACTTCAAGAAAGTTCTGGGGGTGGGGGTAGTCGGCCACCCAGCCGATGTCGTACATCTCGTCTTTCTCGGCCTTGAGGTAATAGAGAAAGCGCAGCGGCTCAAGCTGCCTGATGGTAACTTCAACCCCCAGGTTCCGCCGCCACTCGGAAACGATTGCCTCCAGTTCTGAGGAGACCTGTCCGCCCCAGCCCGAGGTGGTGAGGGTGATGGGGGGCAGATTGGCCGCACTGCCGTACTTTGACCGGGCGATGAGCGCCTTGGCTTCAGCCACGTTGTAATCAATACCAACCAGATTCTGGTTGAAGCCGGGCATCCCCGGCGGCAGGATGCCGTCCGCCCGCTTGACCATATCGCGGAACACCAGGGAGACGATTTTATCCTTGTCTATCGCCATGGAGAAGGCGCGGCGCAGATTAATGTCGTCAAAGGGCGGCTCTTTGGTGTTGAAACCGATGTAGTAGAAGCTGAGCTCGGGGACTACCTCCAGTTCTTTAACAAAGGGACCGGCGCTATCGGTAGCCTTATCGATATAAGGCATATAGACAGCGGCGACATCAATCTCACTGGTCTCATAGAGGTTCATCGGTATCCCCGCCCAGAGGTGAAACTCGACCGAAGCCAGCTTGGCCACCTCGCCATAATAGCGCTCGTTTCTCTCCAGAACCAGCAGACTATTCTCCTGCCACTCTTGGAGCTTAAAGGGGCCGGTGCCGTTGGGACTGCGCCACCACCCCCCGCCCGAGGCAACATTCTCTTTATCCACGACAAAGGCGGTGGGATAGGTCAGCTTGGCCAGGAAATAGGACTTGGGGGCGTCAATGGTCACCTCAAGGGTATGGTCATCAAGCACCCTGACGCCGCTGATTTCTTCGGCCTTACCGGCCAGCACCTCGGTTACGCCGACAATATCCCCCAGATAAGTGGCGGCGGTGGTTGAGCCGGTCGCCGGGTCGCAGGCTCGCTCCCAGGAATACTTGAAGTCCTGAGCCCTGACCTCGCGGCCATCATGAAAGCTGACATCCCTATTGAGATAAAAGGTATAGGTCCGCCCGTCATTGCTGACCTCCCACTTCCGGGCGATGTCCGGTGCCGGCTGGAGGTCATCACCGAGGCAGACCAGACCGCTGAAGAGCTGCATGACATACTGGTGAGAGGTGGTCTCACCGGAGATGGCCGGGTCAAGGGTGAGCGGGTCAATGCCGTAGAGATGAAGCGTCCCGCCCTCGGTGGCTGAGGGTGAAGACACACCAATCTGGCAGCCGCCCAGCAGCAGGCCGGAGAGTAAAATTAGAGAAAGAAATATATACTGTATTTTTCGCATCGTTTAACTCTTAAAACAAGCCTTCCCGCTTCAGGCTGAGGAAGCTTTTCTCACCGACGATGATGTGGTCCAGAACATCAATGCCCATAATCTCCCCCGCCTCAGCCAGTCTTTTGGTCAGTATTATGTCATCTTCGGAGGCCTGGGGGTCGCCGGAGGGGTGGTTGTGGGCAAAGACAACCGAAGCGGCGCTGGCCGAGACCGCCTCCCGAAAGACCTCTCTGGGGTGAACGATGCTGGTGTCCAGGCTGCCGATAGAGACCTCGCTGGTCTTGATGAGCTGATTTCGGGAGTCCAGCATCAGCGCCAGAAAGTGCTCCTTTTTCTTGCCCTTAAGCCTGCCCCGCACCACCGCCACCACGTCCTCCGGTTTCTTCACCACCGGTCTCTGGCCGGTCTCGGCATAGCCCTCCAGGCGGTTGGCCAGCTCAAAGGCAGCCTTAATCTGAGCCGCCTTGGCCAGCCCGATGCCCCGCACCTGGGAGAGCTCCTCCACCGAGGCGCCGGCAATCCCCTTGAGGTTGCCGAAGCGGCTTAACAGCCGCTGGGCGGTGGTCAGCACCGATTCCCCGGCGATACCCCGCCCCAGAATCAGCGCCAGGATTTCCGGCGCCGACAGGGCATCCGCCCCGAACTTCTGCAGCCTCTCCCGGGGGCGCTCCGAAATGGGCAAATCGTGAATGGTAAACGAGTCTTTCACCAGCTTCGCCTCCAGACCCCGGCGCCGACCGCCAACCCTAATATAAGGGTGGCCGCCAGCCCGGCGAATCCTTCAATCGGCTTCGGCTCCAGCCCGGCCTGCCCGCCCGCCCCCATCATATAGTCCCGCCAGCGCTGGTTAAGGCCGTCCATATCAAAACCGTAGACTTTCTTCAGGGCATCATCATAGTCACTGCCCTGCCCGAAGGTATCAAGCAGCTCGAGCATCTTTACCTGCCCGTAAGTAGTAATCAGAAATTCAACCAGACTGTAGCTCTGGGCATAGGCAATGTTGGCTTCCTGAGCATAAGCCGAAAAGGGACTGGACAGACTGCGCACCGATGCCACCCGGTCTTCGGCAATCGCCTTATCCAGCGAAGACAGCAGCCCCGACTCCGGCTCTCCCTCGGCATACATCGCCAGGCCCTCATCAAGCCAGACGGGTATGTCACCATAGGGGTTAAGGGTCACCTGATGGACAACCAGGTGGGCCAGTTCGTGGGCAATCGCCCTTTTGCCCCAGCCAAGCTCACTGGTAGGGATACCGATGGCGATGGTGCCGAAGCGAGTGAAGGCGACTCCCCCCGTCCACTCCTGGGGGAAAATCATCGCCCCCCGCAGGTCGCTGGCGCTACCATAGATATATAGATTAACCGGCCTCTCCAGATAAGCCCCGGTGTCCTCCGCCAGCCGCACCAGTGTCTGCTGTGCCGTCGCCATCAGCTCGCGGGCAAAGGACTCTTTCCCCTGATACCAGTACAGGGTCACCATACCCTCGGTCAGGCTCTGCCAGGAATAGCGCAGGTCGTTAAACTGAACCAGAGCCGGCTTTGTCTCCGCCTGAGCCGCATTGGCATCGGTTACTGTCCACCAGTACTCGATATTGGCGCCGGGGGGTATTCCGCCGATGCGGCGTAAATCAAATGTCCAGCTAACCTCAACGCTGGTCGCCGGCGCAAACTCAATATAGACCTCGCTGACAACTTCAGCAAAACTGGTCCGGTCAGTAGTATAATGCAGGCGAATATCGCTAATATTGACATCACTTTCTGCCGACAGATTGAAGTGAAGATAGAGGGGGAAATCAACCTGGGCTGAGCTCTGGTTTATAGCTGGGCCACCCTGGGCCTGAACCGGCACCGGGCCCAGCAACACCAGCAGGCAGATAACCAGGGCTAAAAGACCGGTCTTTTTAATCATTCTTCCCCACTCAACTCAGACCTGAGATAGGCGGTGATGAACTCGTCTATCTCACCGTCCAACACCGCCTCAGCCCGGCTGGTTTCGTAACCGGTGCGGTGGTCCTTTACCATCTTATAGGGATGGAGGACATAGCTCCTAATCTGATTGCCCCACCCCGCCTCAATGCGCTCCCCCTTGAGCTTGGTCCTCTCCTGTGCCTTTCTCTCCAGCTCCACTTCCAGTATCCGGGCGCGCAGTATCCGCAAGGCAATCTCCTTGTTCTGGTACTGAGAACGCTCGCTCTGGCAGTTGACCGACAGTCCGGTGGGCAGGTGGGTCAACCTGACGGCACTGCTCGTCTTCTGCATATGCTGTCCCCCCGGCCCGCTCGACCGGAAAACGTCAACCTTTAAATCATCGGGGCCTATCTCAACATCAACGTCGGCCTCGGCTTCAGGCATAACCTCAACCAGGGCAAACGAGGTATGCCGGGCATGGTCAGCATCAAAGGGAGAGAGGCGCACCAGACGGTGAACGCCGTGCTCCGATTTGAGGTAGCCAAAGGCATGCTCGCCGCCAATGCCCACGGTGACACTCTTTACCCCGGCTTCCTCGCCCGGGGAGACGTCTAGAGTCTCCGCCTGATAACCACGGCGCTCCGCCCAGCGCAGATACATGCGGAGCAAAATTTCGGTCCAGTCCTGGGACTCGGTGCCGCCGGCACCGGCATGAATCGCCAGGATAGCATTTCTGGCGTCATACTCACCGCGGAAAGCCGTCCCGATTTCCAGCTCATCAAGGCGGGAGGCAGCCGTTTCTATCTCAGCACAAATCTCCTCACCAAGTGCGGCATCTTCCTCAGCCAGCGGGCTTAATTCAGCCATATCCGCCAGCTTCTTCTCCAGCTCCCGCCAGGGCTGCACTACTTTTTTCAGCTCAGCTAGCTGGCGCATAACACCCTGCGCTTTAGCGGAGTCCCGCCAGAAATCGGGGTGCGCCGACCGCTTTTCCAGGCTGGCAATCTCTTTTTCTCTGGCGGCAACGTCAAAGATGCACCAGCGCCATGGAAACTCTGGACTGTAATTCCTTCAGCCTGTCCCTTAACTCCTGCACTTCTCCCTCCGTATTGACCTCCCCCCATTAGTCCCCCCCTCCTTGGGAAGGAGAGAGGGAAGAGATTTTAGAGAGGGGCAAAGTCCCTCTCTTAGCTACACTCCCCTTTCCCTTAATAAGGGAAGGGGGTCAGGGGGATAGGTTGCTAAACGACCTCTAAATTCTTTTAGGTTAAAAGCCTTTCTTGATAGCCTGCCTCGGGCGCAGTGGTCTTCTTTCCCTCCTCTAGACTTCCCCCGGCGGCGAGGTGGGCCAGCCGGGCGGGCTCAGGCAGGCGATGACCACGGCAGCAATTCAGCACCCACCGGATGGCGGTCTCCAGGTCAATCCGGTGACCGATGGAAACATAGACCGGCTTTATCCCTAATTTGGTGCGTAGTGTTGCCCCGATAACCTCCCCCCGGTCGACTATTTCGGTATAGCTGCCCGGCTCTTCTCCGGGTATTTCACAACTACCACAAAGCAGCGACTTGGCGCAACCAATAGTCGGCTTATCCAGAAAGAGCCCCAGGTGGGAGGCAAGTCCCAGCCGGCGCGGGTGGGCAATCCCCTGCCCGTCAACCAGGATAAGGTCAGGGGTAATCGAAAGCTCACCGCAAGCCGCCAGAGTCAACGGTGCTTCCCGGAAGGACAAAAGCCCGGGAACATAGGGGAACTCAAGCCTGCCGCTGACCACCCTGGTCTCGACTAGTCTCAGGTCAGGATAGCTCAGGACAACCACCGCCCCGGTGGCTACCCCCCGCTCTCTGGGCGCGGATATATCCACC
>CAZMTT010000057.1:0-5182 GCA_964569555.1 uncultured Dehalococcoidales bacterium
GGTCTGGTGATGACCGATATCAAGCGGGTGCTGGCCTATTCCACCATCAGCCAGCTGGGCTACATGATGCTGGGGCTGGGCACCGGTGGGGTGGCCATCGGCATCTTCCACCTGTTCAACCACGCCTTCTTCAAGGCACTGCTCTTTCTTGGTGCTGGCAGCGTCAATCATGCCACCGGGACCTTTGATATGCGTCAGATGGGTGGACTGCGCAAGATAATGCCGTGGACATACGCTACCTTTGTCATTGCCTCGCTCAGTATTGCCGGCATCTGGCCGCTCTCCGGTTTCTGGAGCAAAGACGAGATACTGGCCAGCTCTCTGGAGAGCCAGCCCATCCTGTTCGCTCTGGCACTGATAACCGTCTTCATGACCGCCTTCTATATGTTCCGGGCGGTCTTTATTACCTTCGGTGGTGAGTATCGGGGTGATACTTCTGGGGCTCACGGCCACCCCCACGAATCACCGTCGGTAATGGTGATTCCGATGGTAATTCTGGCGGTCTTGGCTGTGGTTTCCGGCTTCTGGAATGTTACCGGACAGTTTGACGCCTTTATGGGGCATGGCGGGGGGCACGGTCCCGGCTTCTTTACCGTTTTGACGCATCCGCTGCCTCTGCTATCGCTGGTACTGGCGATACTGGGTATTTTCCTGGCTTATGCCGTTTATAGTGCCAAGTGGCTTTCGGCGGACAAACTCAGGGGCATGTTTGGCCCGATACATACGGTGCTGGCGCATAAATACTGGTTTGATGAGCTTTATGAGGGTGTTTTCGTCAGAAAGTCTATGATTAATGGCTTCTTCGCTGGACTGCAGCAGTTTGATACCAATGTGGTCGATGGAACGGTAAACGGGGTAGCTAACGGCACTGCCGCCGGCGGTAGAGTCCTCAGGCAGATTCAGACGGGGCAATTGCAGCTTTATGGCCTGTTTATCGGGATAGGTATTTTGGCGATTATTCTATCGGTGCTTTTCTTTGGCTAAATAAAATAATTAAACGGGAGAGAAGATTAAGTTGGATTTTCCTTATCTCAGTTTAATAATCTTTCTGCCCATCGCGGGGGCAATTCTGATTGCTTTCATCCCTGACCTGTCGAAACGGATGGTCAGGTGGATGGCGGTGGCCTTTACCTCGGTGCCGCTGCTGCTATCGCTGATTATGTTCGCCAGCTTTGAACGCTCATCGGCCGCCATTGGCGTAATGCAGTTTGAGGAGAAGGTCTCCTGGATTGCGACCATTAATGCCAACTACCACCTGGGGGTGGATGGGCTTAACCTGCCCCTGGTGTTGCTGATGGCTTTCCTCGGCTTTATGGTGGTGCTCATCTCCTGGAAGGTTGACCTCAGGGTCCGGGAGTACTTTGCCTGGCTGCTGCTGCTTGAGGCGAGCATCCTAGGAGTATTCTCCTCCCTTGACCTGCTTCTCTTCTTCCTGTTCTGGGAGATTGAGGTTATCCCGATGTACTTCCTCATCTCTATCTGGGGCTCGGGACGAAAAGAATACTCAGCTATAAAATACGTTATCTTTACCCTGTTCGGCAGTGCCATGATGCTGACCGGCATTCTCAGCCTCTACTTCACCACCGGCAGCCTCAGCATGCTGGACATCGCCGGGGCGGGCATTGGCTCGTTCAGGGCGGTTATTCCGGTGGCGGCGATATTCTTCTTCCTCTTGACCGGCTTTGCCATCAAGCTACCGGTCTTCCCGCTGCATACCTGGTTGCCCGATGCCCATACCGATGCCCCCACCGCGGTCAGCGTGGTGCTGGCGGGGGCACTGCTTAAGATGGGCGGCTACGGCATGATTCGTATCTGTCTGGGGATATTCCCTGAGGTTGCCCACAGGTTTGCCACCCTGCTGGCGGTATTTGCCGTTTTCACCGTGCTCTATGGGGCGGCGGTGACGCTGAGGCAGACTGACTTGAAGCGGCTGATCGCATACAGTAGCATCAGCCATATGGGTTATGTATTTTTGGGCATCTTTGCCCTGACCCAGGTGAGCCTGACCGGAGCCACCATGCAGATGTTCAGCCACGGGGTTATCACCGGACTCCTGTTTGCCGTGGCCGGTCTGGTGATGCACAACACTGGGGAGCGCAACCTGGGCAAGCTGGGCGGTCTGGCCCGGCAGATGCCGGTTGTGGCCGTCATCTTTGTCGTGGGTGGGCTGGGTGCCCTCGGCTTACCATCCACCAGCGGCTTTGCTGCCGAGTTTCTCGTTTTCCTGGGCAGCTTTACCAGCACTATGGTAGCCGGCATCAGGGTCCTGACTATCCTGGCGGTGTTGGGGGTGGTGCTGACCGCCGGCTACATACTGTGGCTGGTGCAGCGGGTGTTCTACGGCCCGGTACTGGAGGAGTACAACTGGGTGTCTGATGCCGATACTTTGGAGAAGGTATATGCCGCCTGCTTTATCGCCATAATTATGCTGGTCGGCATCTACCCGGCAATTTTGACCGATGTCATCAAGCTGGGCGTTTTACCCATGGTCGGAGGCTAGGGGATTAGCTAAATGAATAAAGGAGCTGGGTTTTGAATCTAGGGTTGATTTTGCCAGAGCTGACTTTGCTGGTGTTTGCCATCGCCGTGATTCTGGTTGACCTTATCACCCAGAAGAAGGGGGTACTGGTCTGGGTCAGCCTGTTCGGCATAGTAGTATCGGCTGGCTTCGCTCTGGGCATGTGGGGTTGGGGCGCTTACGGTATCTTCAACAACCAGATGGCGGTGGACAATTTTGCCATCTTCTTCAAGCTGCTCTTCTTGGGCATTGCCGCCCTGGTTATTCTGGCCTCGGTGGATTACAGCGCCAAGTTCGCTAACTTCAGAGGTGAATACCATGCTCTGGTGCTGCTGTCGGCGCTGGGCATGATGCTGATGGCGGCAACGACCAGTCTAATCTCCATCTATATCGCCATTGAGCTGACCAGCATCTCCCTCTATATCCTGGTTGGTTTTCTCAAAGATGCCAAGTCAACCGAAGCCTCGCTTAAATACCTGCTGCTGGGTGCGGTAGCTTCGGCAGTAATGCTCTACGGTATGGCGCTGGTCTTCGGTTTTACCGGCGAGGTCGGGCTGGGCGAGATTGCCCGGGTCGTCCAGGGGATGTCCCTGGCTACCTTTTTGGCCGGCCCGGCGTTTATGGTGGGCATTGTGCTGATGATAGCCGGCTTCGGCTTCAAGATGGCGGCGATACCCTTCCATATGTGGGTGCCCGATGTCTACGAAGGGGCACCGACGCCGATAACCGCCTATCTCTCCGTGGCCAGCAAGGCGGCCGGCTTCGCCCTTGTCCTCAGGGTTTTCTACTCCGCCTTCGGCTTCCCTGACTGGCTCAGCCTGAACTGGGGCATAATCTTCGCCGTGCTCAGTGCCATCGGCATGACCCTGGGCAATGTGGCCGCCCTTCCCCAGACCAACATCAAGCGCATGCTGGGTTACTCCAGCGTGGCTCAGGCGGGCTACCTGCTGGTGGGGGTCGCCACGGTTGGCCTGTCGGCAGCGTCTGATGTGGTCGGGCGGAGCAGCGTTCTCTTCTTCCTGGCCAGCTATGCGCTGACCAATATGGGGGCATTTATCGCCATTATTGCCATTTCGGACAAGCTCAAGAGTGACCAGATCAGTGATTACTCCGGTATGGGCAAGCGGGCGCCGCTGCTGGCGCTGGCGCTGACCCTGTGCCTTATTTCCCTGATTGGCATGCCACCGGCGGCCGGCTTCATGGCCAAGTTCTATATCTTCAGTGGTGCCGTGCAGCACGGGCTATTGTGGCTGGTGATTATTGCGGTGATAAACAGTGTTATCTCCGCTTACTACTATCTCCGCGTGGTCAAGGTGATGTGGCTCGGCGAGCCCGCCTCGGCGGAAAAGGTGCCCTCTTCGGGAGCACTGAAGCTAGCCCTGGCTCTTTCCTGCTTCGGTGTGCTCCTGCTGGGCATTCTCCCCGGCCTGGTGATGAGGCTGGCCGAGATAGCCGCCAAGATGTTCGGCTTCTAGCTTCCTGCCTGAAGCAAATTCCTCGCATATCCCAAGCCAGCTTTGGTTTTACTCAGCCTTTTACCCGGTAGATTCTTTGTGCTCGGCAATGGTGTATAATTGGCTTGAGTATTTAGCACAGAGAGTTTATATTGGGCGGTATCTGGAGTAAGCCATGGATATGCTCATAATTGTGGCCTTTTTGATTTTGGGTGGCCTCTTGCTGCTTCTGGTCGGTTTTCTTCTCTGGGACAGACTGCGTCAGGGGCGGAGGTGGCAGGAGCAGGGAGATGCCCTCTCCAAGGCAGTCGGGGACAGGATAGACGGCACCATCAAGGTCTTTGGCGAGCTGCAGAAGGGGATAGGGGAGCTGGCCGAGAAGGCGAAGGGCATTGAGGAAGCCGGTAAAAATATTTTGACCCTGCAGGAGATTCTGCGGACACCCAAGCCGAGGGGTGGTCTCGGGGAATTTTTACTGGAAAGACTGCTGGCTGACAGTCTGCCCCGCGATGTTTACGCCCTGCAGTGGCGCTTTCACAGCGGCGAAACGGTGGACGCAGTGGTGCGGATTGGCGGGAGCATGGTGCCGATTGATGCCAAGTTCCCCCTGGAGGACTTTGAACGGATGGTCGCCGCTGAATCGGATGAGGAACGGGCTGCCATAAGAAAGCAATTTGCGCGCACGGTAAAGAAGCATATTGATGACGTCGCCAAATATATCCTGCCCGATGAGAACACCTTTGACTTTGCCCTGATGTATGTGCCTGCCGAGAACATCTATTACGAGACCATCCTCCAGCCCGATATCTACAGCGAGTGCCTGGAGAAGAGGGTCTTTCTGGTCTCACCGAACAGCTTCAATGCCTACCTGCAGGCGATCGTCCTGGGACTGAGGGGGCTGCGCATTGAGCGGGCTACCCGTGAGATTCTGGGGCGGCTGCAGCGTCTTCAGGGCGATTTTGGTTCCTTCCAGCGTGATTATGAGACGCTGGGCGGGCATATTCACCGGGCGACGGCCAAGTATGACGAGGCTTCGGTCCGGTTAACCAGGCTGGGCGATAAGCTACAGCTTACCGGTGAGGCGGCTCCCGGGGAGTTGCCCGAAGGGGATGAGGAAACCAGTAGCCAGCCTGAGTAAGTACATGAAAGCTGGCAAAAGGAGGTTAAGATGGCACCCTCTTGGGTATGTCCCTTTCTTCCTGCTGTGGCT
>CAZMTT010000058.1:0-5061 GCA_964569555.1 uncultured Dehalococcoidales bacterium
GCCACTTTCTGGAGTCCCTGGCCATTGAAGCCAGGCTCAACCTGCATGTCAAAATCGCCTACGGCACCAACGACCACCACAAGGCAGAAGCCCTGTTCAAAGCCCTGGGTAGGGCCCTGGATGTAGCCACCGGGGTCGATGCGCGCATTTCCGGCGAACTGCCCAGCACCAAGAAGCGCCTGGAACGCTAAATACTACCTCAGCTTGCGGCCGGTCAGCCTCTGGTAAGCCTCGCGGTAGCGGGCGGTGGTCGCCTCGATGACCTCGGCGGGGAGCATGGGGACGGGGGGCGCCTGGTTCCACCCCGAATTAATCAGCCAGTCGCGCACCGGCTGCTTATCATAGCTGGGCTGGGACTGCCCCACTTTATACTGCGCCGCATTCCAGAAGCGGCTTGAGTCCGGGGTCAGCAGCTCGTCAATCAGAATAACCTGATTATTATCCCGCCCGAACTCCATTTTGGTGTCAGCAATGATAATACCCTTGGCGAAGGCATAGCCGCGGGCATAGCTGTAAACCGCCAGGCTTTTCTCTTTCAGCTCCTCGGCCAGCTTTGCCCCCACCAGCTTCTTCAGTCCGCCCATAGTCAGCGGCAGGTCATGCCCGCTATCCGCCTTGGTGGTCGGGGTAAATATCGGCTCGGCTAATTCCTGGCTCTGCCTCAGGCCTTTAGGCAGGGGAATACCACAGACGCTGCCCTTTTGCTGATATTCCCGCCAGGCTGAGCCAAAGAGGTAGCCGCGGACGACACACTCAACCGGGATACGCTCGGCTTTCCGGACCACCATTGACCGCCCCACCAGGTAATCGGGATAGGCGAAACGCTCCGCTTCGGCAAGATAGGTGTCCAGGGAGTGGACATCATCAATCGCTTCCACCAGGTGATTGGGCACCAGATTAGCGGTCTGCCGGAACCAGAAGAAGGAAAGCTGATTGAGCACCAGACCCTTGTCCGGGATGCCGCAGGGTAGGACCACATCAAACGCCGAGATGCGGTCAGTAGCCACAATGAGCAGCAGGTTGCCCAGGCCATAGGTATCCCGCACCTTACCCCGGAAGAAGGGGGGCAGGGGCAGCTCTGTCTTCAGTAAAACCTCCGAGCCGTTACTCATCAACGCCATTTTGCCTAACTGACTTAAATCGCTCGGGGAGCAAGCTCGCCAGGTCCGGTCAAATCGCCCTTCCACTGCGACTGGGTCAAGCCCAGCCGTTCAAAAATCTCGTCAATATGACGCAGATAGAAGTGATAGTCAAAAAGGGATTTAAGCTCATCAGCCGACAGGACATCGGCAACCTCAAGGTCACTCTTGAGCTGAGCCAGAAAGTCCTTGTTTCCCTTCCAGGCAACCATGGCATTGCGCTGGACCAGCTCATAGGCTTTCTGCCGGCTCATTCCCTTGTCAATGAGGGCCAGCATCACCCGCTGGGAGAAAACCAGCCCCTTGGTCAGCTCCATATTCTTTTTCATCCGCTGGGGATTAACCTGCAGCCCCTTGATTACCGAGCTGAAAAGAGCCAGCGAGTAATCAAGCACCAGGCAGGAATCGGGTATGATAACACGCTCGGTACAGGAATGGCTGATGTCGCGTTCATGCCACAGGGCAATATTTTCCATTGCGGTCAGGGCATAGCCCCTCACCAGACGGGCCAGCCCGCAGATTCGCTCGCACAGCTCGGGATTGCGCTTGTGGGGCATCGCCGAGGAACCGGTCTGGCCCACGCTGAACGGCTCTTCTACCTCCCGTATTTCACTCCGCTGCAGCCCCCTGATTTCAGTGGCAAATTTTTCCAGAGAGCTGGCCATTATCGCCAGAGCCGTCACGAATTGGGCATGCCGGTCACGCTGCAGTATCTGGCTGGATACCGGGGCGGGGGTAAGCTTTAGCTTCTGGCATGCCTTCCGTTCCACTTCGGGGGATACGGTGGCATAGGTGCCGACGGCGCCCGATATCTTGCCCACGGCAATCACCTTTTTGGCTTCGGTAAGCCGCTGCAGGTTTCGCCTCATCTCCTCCACCCATAAGGCCAGCTTCAAGCCGAAGGAAAGCGGCTCGGCGTGAATACCATGGGTGCGCCCTATCATCGGCGTATATTTGTGCTCGATTGCCTTCTGCGCCACTACCGAAACGAGCTCTTTTATGTCCCTAGTCAATAATTCCGTGGCTTCCACCATCTGCAGGCTGAGGGCGGTGTCAATCACATCCGAAGAGGTGAGACCGAGATGAATGAAACGGGATTCCTCACCCAGACTCTCGGAGACGGTGCTGATAAAGGCGGTCATATCATGGTGGGTCTCCTTGAGAATCTCAGTCATGCGCTTGTGGTTACAGCGCGCCATCTTGATTTTGGGTATGGCTTCACGGGGAATAACGCCCAGCTCAGCCCAGGCGTCACAGACGGAAATCTCCACCTCCAGCCACTTATCAAACTTATTCTCGTCTGACCATACCCTCTTCATTGGGGGGCGGGAATATCGCTCAATCATCGGCTGTCTCCTTGTAATTCGCTTCGATACTTATCATAGGCCTGGCGAATATGCTCATGCTTTAAGCCCAGAATCTCCGCCGCCAGATAGGCGGCGTTCTTCGCCCCAGCGCTGTCTAACGCTACGCAGGCGACGGGTACCCCCGCCGGCATCTGGACTATGGAGTAGAGGGCATCAATCCCCTTCAGTTCGCCATGGGCGAGGGGTACCCCGATAACGGGAAGGGTTGTCCAGCTCGCCAGGACTCCAGGCAGGTGGGCGGCTCTGCCCGCGGCGGCAATGATGACCTCAATCCCCCGGCGGCGGGCATTCTGGCCAAACTGCCTCGCTTTCTCCGGGGTGCGATGGGCAGAGATAACATCAACCTCATATTCAATGCCAAGCTTGGTCAATATCTCCAGAGTCGGCTGAAGCGCCTCAGTATCTGAATTGGAACCCTTAATTACGGCAACCAGTGGCATTTTTATCTACCTCACCCTCTTAAATCTTTATAACCCTATCCCCTTTATCCCCTTCCCCTTGTCAAGGGGAAGGGGAAGTATTATTGAGAGGGGCTTCGCCCCTCTCACTCCCCCAAATACTCTTCATAGAGCAGAGGCTTCGCCTCTCTGACTCCCCCGAATACTCCTCAGAGCAGGGTTTTCGCCTCTCTTTGACTCTCTTTAATTATAGCTTTACTTTTTTATTTCGGCGATATCTTAGCTTTATATCTTTACTTTGGCGATGTCTTAGCTTTATTTTTTTATTTCGGCGATGTCTTTACGGTAGTGACAACCCTCAAAGTTAATTCGGGAAATATTAGCATAAACCTTTTTTCTGGCTTCGGCAAGAGTCCTGCCCAGGGCGGTTACCGTCAGCACCCGCCCCCCGCTAGTCAATACCTCCCCGCCTGAGCCGAGTCTGGTGCCGGCCTGAAAAACGACAATATCTTCATCCAGTTCATCCAGACCAGTAACAGGAAAGCCAGTCCGGTAGCTACCGGGGTAGCCGCCGGAAGCCATGACCACCCCGACGCAGGCATCCTGGCGCCACTCAATATCTATCCGGTCAAGGTTATGGTTAACCACCGCCAGCATAATATCAACCAGGTCAGTCTTCAGCCGGGGCAGGGTAACCTGTGCCTCCGGGTCACCAAACCGGGCATTAAATTCTAACACTTTTGGCTCGTCATTGTTAACTATCAGACCGCCGTAGAGTACACCCTGATAGGCCCTGCCTTCAGTGAGCATCGCCTTTACCGCCGGCACCATAATATTTTCCTGAACCTTTTGTGCCAGCGCCGCATTATAAAAGGGCGGCGGGCTGTAGCTACCCATACCGCCGGTATTGGGCCCCCGGTCGCCGTCAAATACCCGCTTGTAATCGCAGGCAGGCACCATCGGGACTACGCTTTTAGCATCGGTGAAGGCAAAGACGCTTATCTCCCCGCCGGTGAGATACTCTTCAATCAACACCCGCTCCCCCACCGCCCCCAGCGCCTTCTGCTCCATAATCCAGGCCAGGGCGTCCAGAGCCTCTGGCACTGATTCGGCCACGATTACCCCCTTCCCCGCCGCCAGCCCGTCCGCCTTGACCACAATCGGGGGCGTCTGCTCCCGGACATACTCCTTAGCCTTAGCATAATCGGAGAAGGTGGCACTCTGGCCACAGGGGATATTATATTTATGCATCAAGTCCTTGGCGAAGACCTTGCTTGACTCTATCGCGGTGGCTTTCCGGGTGGCGCCGAAGATGGGCATGCCCCGCTTGATAAACTCATCGGCAATGCCCTCCGCCAGCGGGGCTTCGGGGCCAACCACGGTGAGGTCAATCTTCTTTTCCTGAGCTATCCTGACCAGCGAGTCAATATCGGTGGGTTTGATGTCCAGGTTATGGGCAAGCCGGACGGTGCCGGCATTACCCGGCGCCGCATAAATATCGTTAACCTTGGGGCTCTGGGCAATCTTCCAGACTAAAGTATGCTCCCTCGCCCCACCCCCAACGACTAGTATCTTTATCTACCTCACCCCCTCTAGGATGTTCCAGTCGGAGCAGTTAGTTTGCTTTTGATGGCAAGCACTATGGTACCTATGACACCAACCAGAAAGCCTATCGGGCAGACAATTATGGCGATGATGAAGAATACCGGCTCTTCTGTGTTAAATAGACCACTAACCACATTGTGTAAGATGGCAAAAACAGGCAGTCCCACCGCGGAAGCCCCGGTTAACAATAAGAACTTCTTGAGCATTCCTCCTGCTTTTGTCTTTACGGTCAGCACTAGCAATGTCACACCCAGGCCAGCGAGGACAGGCCAGGCAGCAAAAACATTAAAACCCGCTGATAGCCTTCCGACCGATGAGATGAACATCGTCCCCGCTGCGATGGCAAAAACCCCGACCATTACCCAGAATATTATCCAGATTAATTTCCCCTTCATTTCCGCCCACCTCTAATAAATTTTTTGTCTACCTCACCTCCCCCCTATCCTTCAAAGGAGAGGGGGAGGAATGGACTTGAAGGGGCTTCGCCCCTTCAAACATCCCCACTTTTTACTATTTGTTATTCCCTACCACTCTAAGGTGGAGGGGGGTTTG
>CAZMTT010000059.1:0-4936 GCA_964569555.1 uncultured Dehalococcoidales bacterium
TTCTTTTCTCAGGTCGGTAGCCGCATCCCGTGGGGTTAAGTCGAAGTAGCCGCCCTGGTCCAGGGGTTCGGTGCCGCTGGCATCTCTAAAGTAGAAGTACTCCAGCTCCGGCCCGACATAATAGGTATAGCCCAGGTCAGCCGCCCGCTTCAGGTTTCGTTTCAAGATATACCTGGGGTCACCATCAAAGAGCTCGCCACCGGGCCTCAGGATGTCACAGAACATTCGGGCTACGGTATAATTCTCTCTAGGTCGCCAGGAAAGCATCTGGAAAGTATCAGGGTCAGGCAGGGCCACCATGTCACTCTCGTCAATGCGGGCAAAGCCCTCAATTGATGAGCCATCAAAGCCCATCCCCTCCTCCAGTGCCCCTTCTAATTCCTCTACCGTGATGGCAAAGCTTTTCAAAAGTCCCAGGATATCGGTAAACCACAATCTGATGAATTTAACATTGTTCTCTTTGGCTATTTTGAGGATTTCATCGTTGCTTTTCTTTTTGGCCATTTTAAAAGACCTCCTCTTGTTTAACAAATTGTAGCACGTTACCCCAAAGTAAGCTAGAGAGAGGTTATTAAATTACACTCACTTTACCACATATACAATATAAGCAAAATAGGCAGGCGCTAAGCCTGCCTATTCTAAATATATGCTAAACTCTAAATTTGCCTATACCCAGCCCCGGAGCTTCATCGCCTCGGCTACCCGCGCCACCGCCACGATATAAGCCGCCACTCGCATATTGACTTTGCGCTTTAGCGATTCCGCCAGTACCGCCTGGAAGGCGTTGGTCATGTGCTTGTTCAATCGCTGATGGACTTCGTTCTCATCCCAGTAATATCTCGCTGAGTTCTGCACCCACTCAAAATAAGAAACGGTTACGCCGCCGGCGTTGCACAGAAAATCGGGGATGACAAACACCCCATTGCGGTACAATATTTCATCTGCCTCAGGGGTGGTCGGGCCGTTGGCTAGTTCCGCCGATATCTTCGCCTTGATTCGGGGAGCATTCTCGGCAGTTATCACTGTCTCCAGTCCCGCCGGGAACAATATATCAACGTCCAGTTCCAGCAACTCGCTATTGCTGATACTGGTGGTCTGGGGGAAGTTTATTACCGAGCCGGTCTCGGCCTTATGCTGCAAAACCTTATGCGGGTCAAGCCCCTGCTGGTTATAGATGCCACCTTTGGAATCACTGACGGCGACAATCTTAGCCCCGGCGAGGTCTTTCATTAAAGTAGCCGCATAGGAACCGGCATTACCGTAGCCCTGAATCGCCACCGTCGCTTTGGACAGGTCAAGCTTTAAGTGCTTGGCGGCTTCTATCACGGTATAGATACCGCCCCGGGCGGTGGCATCATTGCGCCCTAGTGAACCACCTATGGTCAGCGGCTTGCCGGTAATCACGCCGGGGAAGGAGCAATAACCCTTGAGCTTGGAATACTCATCCATCATCCAGCCCATTATTTGCGGGTTGGTATAGACATCTGGTGCCGGGATATCTCTATCCGGACCAATAAATTCCCATATGGTATCAATGTAACTGCGGCTTAACCTTTCTAATTCGTTTTCGGACATCTCTTTGGGATTGCAGATGACCCCACCCTTACCACCGCCAAGGGGAATGTCAACCACGGCACATTTCCAGGTCATCCAGGCGGCCAGGGCTTTAACCACCTCAATGGTCTCCTGCGGGTGAAATCTGATACCACCTTTAAAGGGACCGCGGGCATTGTTGTGTTGCACCCGGAAGCCCTTAAAAACCTCAACCCGTCCATCATCCATCTTAACCGGCACCGATACGTGGAATTCCCTCATCGGCTCCCGGAGAATGGCATGAATGCCAGGGTCCAGATTCAAGAGACTAGCCGCTTCATCTAGCTGGGCCTGTGCCATCTGATACAGACTGGATGGTTTTTTCTCCATAGCATTACCCCTTTCGATTACCTTTTATTATAGCTATATCTTGACCGGTATTCCCCGTTCTTTCAGGTATCTTTTGGCTTCGGGGATGGATATTTCACCAAAGTGAAAGA
Organism: uncultured Dehalococcoidales bacterium; assembly: GCA_964569555.1. GTDB lineage: Bacteria > Chloroflexota > Dehalococcoidia > Dehalococcoidales > JAUYDJ01. The sequence continues at coordinate 2,034 of CAZMTT010000059.1, forward strand.
CAGAGGCGGCTAAGACCGCCGATGCCTTGCCGATAACAACCCCTTCGTAAAGGTGCTCCAGCTTACCGGCGCCGCCAGAAGCCGTGACCGGAATGCTGACTGCCTCAGCAACCGCTTTGGTCATCTCCAAGTCATAGCCTTGCTTGGTGCCATCGGCGTCTTTACTGGTGAGTAAAATCTCACCCGCCCCCAGCTTCTCCACCCTTTTTGCCCAGTCAACAATATCAATGCCGGTGGCCTCGTTGCCACTCTTCACTACCACCTCTAACCGGGGCGAATTGCTACCCGGCGGGTTCTTGATGCCATCAATGGCTACCACCAGACGGTCTTTGCCGAACTTTTTGACCGCGCTGGTTATCAGTTCGGGATTCTTGACGGCAGCCGTGTTTATCGATACTTTGTTCACCCCAAGGTCGAACAGGGCTTTCATGTCTTCCAGGCTGGCAATACCACCGCCGACGGCGAAGGGAACCGTAACTACATCGGCTACCCTTTTTACCCATTCCAGCCTGGTCTGCCGGTTCTCTACGGTGGCAAAGATATCAAGAAAAACAAGCTCATCAGCTCCCTCCCGGCAGTAGGCCTGTGCTGCCTCTACCGGGTCTCGGGCATCTCTCAGGTCGACAAACTTTACTCCTTTGACTACCCTGCCCTCTCTGACATCAAGGCAGGGTATAACCAGTACCTCTCTCATCGCTGTGCTCCTCTATTATTTAATCCGTGGCATAAAGACATTGAGTATTGCGGTAACCAATTACCGCAATTATTTTACCTTATTCAGTTTATTACTGTCAATATTAAAGTTTGCCAAAATATATTAGCGGAAAAATATGAGCATTTATTGCCATATTTTACTATCAGAAACAGGGGCTATTTAGTGGCGCTTTACCTCATATGACTCAAATATGAAGACCAGGTCTTCCTGTAAAGCGGCAACTTTAGACTGGGGAAAGAGCTTTTCGTCAATGTCGAGCATCAGCTTGGTTTCGCCTCTGGCTGAGCCGACAATGTGTGCCCGGAGGCATTCTTTCTCTGGTTCTCCGGGCTTAGCCGGGATATTAAAGGTCAGTGTCCCGCGGGAGATAAATGAAGAGGAATCACTGGGCAGGGAGTAGGTTTCCATCTTTGCCTCACCGATGACGGCTCCCTGTTTCAGAATGAAATCTTTAATCTCATCATAGAGTAGCTCGGGGTTAATGTCGCGGTAGGTTTTTCTAATCTGCATTCCCAACTCCTTTTACTCTCCTCCACCCTATTCCCCACTTACAATTTTATAATAAAACTTTTCCCGTTTTTGTCAAGGAAGACCAGGGGGAGCTAATGGGCAACCGGGACTGGGTACACCAGTGTTATGTAAATGAGCACGTTGCCCAATCCTGAAAGGTATGCTATACTTTTAAGCTAGTAATCAGGAGGTTATGTAGAGGAAAGGAGATTGGGTTTGTCCGACACGGTTACTGTGAAGCAGCTTTTGGGAGCCGGGGCGCACTTTGGGCATCAGACCAGCCGCTGGCACCCTCGTATGAAGAAGTATATCTTCACCAAACGCAATGGCATTCATATTATCGATTTAGAGCAGACCGCTGACCGGCTGGACCAGGCTTATGATTTCATCCGCCAGGTGGTCACTGATGGTGGCTACGTTCTTTTCGTGGGCACCAAAAAGCAGGCTCAGGAGATAATAGAGGAAGAGGCGAAGCGCTGCGGCATGTACTATGTCAGCCAGCGCTGGATAGGTGGTGTGCTGACCAATTTTGCCACCATTCAGTCCCGCATCGACTATCTGGTCCGTTTAGAAGACCGGCAGACCAGAGGGGATTTTGCCCGCCTGCCCAAAAAAGAAGCCTTGAAGCTGGAGGATGAAATCGCACACCTCAACCGGTTGATGGGTGGTATTAAAGAGATGACCAGCTTACCGACTGTCCTCTTTATTGTTGACCCTACCAAAGAGAAGATTGCCCTAGCCGAAGCCAAACGGGTTGGCATACCGGTGGTGGCTATGGTCGATACCAATTGTAATCCTGATGATATCGACTACGCCATCCCGGCTAACGACGATGCCGTTAAAACAATCAAGCTAATCTGCAGCAAGATTGCAGACGCGGTTATTGAAGGTAAGACCGGCGAAGCCGCGATTCCCGGAGAAGGGGAAGCAGAGGAGAAATTTGAGGAGCTTGAAGAGGCAGAGGCAGCTGAGCCTCTTATCTTCACTCCCAATGAGGAATAAGAGGAGAGAGAATTGGAAGTTTCCGTAGAGATGATAAAAGAGTTAAGAGAGGGATGTGGCGCCGGCATTATGGAGTGCCGAAATGCTCTGCTTGAAGCCAAGGGAGACAGGGACAAGGCAACCCAGATTCTAAAAGAGAAAGGCTTACTCAAGGCAAAGAAAAAGGCGGAGCGCGTTACCACTCAAGGACTGATTGAAGCCTATATCCATATTGGCGGGCATATCGGCGCCATGGTTGAAATCAACTGCGAAACTGACTTTGTCGCCCACACCGGTGAGTTCAGAGAGCTGGCTCATGATTTAGCCATGCAGGTAGCCGCCATACCACCCCAGTTTATCACTGAAGATGAAGTCCCCGAAGGGGCTGATGTTGAGTCCGGAATGGCCTGTTTGCTCCTTCAACCCTATATCAAAAGCCCGGATAGAACCGTTCAGGATATAATCACCGAAACGATTGCCAAAGTCGGCGAGAATATCAGGGTGAAGAGATTCGCCCGATTTGAAATAGGTGAATAGGTGAATAGAGGAACACGGTTGTTAAATGGCTAAATATAAGCGTGTTTTGCTCAAGCTCAGTGGCGAGTCCTTTAGTGGCGGGGCCACTTTTGGTATCAGTACCACTACCCTGACCAAGATTGCCAAACAGATTAAAAAGGTTATGAAAATGGGGGTGGGG
>CAZMTT010000060.1:0-4733 GCA_964569555.1 uncultured Dehalococcoidales bacterium
TTAACCAGGCTTGGCGATAAGCTACAGCTTACCGGTGAGGCGGCTCCCGGGGAGTTGCCCGAAGGTGATGAGGAAACCAGTAGCCAGCCTGAGTAAGTAAATGAAAGCTGGCAAAAGGAGGTTAAGATGGCACCATCTTGGGTATGTCCCTTTCTTCCTGCTGTGGCTGGTTTATTCTGGTTGATGCTGGTTTTGCCTTGGGTATGGGTGATTGTATGGAAGGGGATAGCGCTGTGGAAAGCGGGTCGGAACGGCCACCTTGTCTGGTTTATCTGCATACTCATCTTTAGTTTTTTTACTATGGGTATACTGCCCATCATCTACATCTTTTTATTCAGTCAGCAGAAGCCGACCGCAGGCGTGAGCTCTATTGAGAATGAGTAAGGGAAAAACTGGTGGATAGAACTAAAGGCTTTGTCAATCTGAATCGGTATAAATCGGGTCGGGCGATAAAGCGGTTCCAGAAGAATGCCGACCGCTACCCGCTGAAAAAAGAGAAGAAAGGCAAGCCGTAGGCTGCTTTGGGGGAGGAACTGATGATGAAATGGAGCTGGATAGTGTTCTGGTTGTTGATGGGCGCTTTTTTGGTCATAGACAGCGTGTTTTTAATTCCGGCGGCGAGAGAATTACTGATGGGCATTACTTTTCTTATTGTTACCGGGACAGTTTTCATTGCCCTGGGGGTGGCTTTGATGGTATTAGCCGTAAAGGAAAAAGTGGCCGGAATGCTTAAAAAGTTCTTGATACTGACCGGGGCTTCGGTTGTCGGCATACCCGTCAGCGTTATTTTACATAATGCTATCTACGGGCTGTTTATTGCCTGGTTCGGTGCCGGCTTTTGGGACCGGGTCGGTCTCGGTGATGAGCCCTTCTTCTTTTTTATGGCTATTGTAGTGTGCCCGCTGGCTTTTCTGGTCGGCGCCATCGGCACTATCGTGCTGGTGCTAAAAGGGCGCGGGGTGGCCGAGAAATCACCCTCCGGCTAGCCTTGACACCTCAAATTGCCGATGTTACACTTCATTTGCCTTCGCCGTGACGTTTTAATTTTTTAAATTAAGAAGCAGGCTACTAATTGTGAAAAAAATTGGCATTCTCTATCATCCGCTGAATGAAGCTGCCTATCCGCTGGCTGAGGAGCTAAAGGGTTTTTTGGAGTCCAAGGGCGTTTCCGCCTGGCTGTGCTCCGCCTGGAAGTGTGATGAAGCCAGGGCTCAGCTGGATAAAACCGATTTAATTCTGACCATTGGCGGCGACGGCACGATTCTGCGGGCAGCTGAAGTGGTGGTGCCGGCGCCGGTTCCCATTACCGGGGTGAATCTGGGCAAGCTGGGCTTTATGACCGAGCTAAAGGCGGCCGAGGTCAAGACCAAGCTGCCTGCCCTGCTGGCGGGGAAGGGCTGGCTCGATGAGCGGTCTATGCTTGAGGCTGAGCTGGTGGCTGCTGAGCAGGAAGCCCCCCGCTGGTTTCACGCCTTAAACGATGTGGTGCTGGCCCGGGGCGAAATAGCCCGCGTGGTCTATGTGGACGCCAGCATTGACGGTGAGCCGCTGGCCACCTACAAGGCAGACGGGGTGATGGTGTCTACCGCCACCGGCAGCACCGGCTATGCCCTGGCGGCGGGGGGGCCGGTTCTCCATCCGCGGGCGGAGGAGTTTTTGCTGGTGCCGATATTGCCTCACCGCAGTCCGGCTCATGCCCTGGTGTTGCCGGCGAAGACAGTGGTCAGGCTGTGCATCAAGACCACCCACAAGGCAACCCTGAGCATTGACGGTCATATCAACCTGCCGCTGCCCAGCGGGGCGGTGGTCACGGTGAAACATAGCCCGAACAAGCTACGCTTTTTACGGATTCATGCCGAGAAATTCTACCGTTCTCTGGAACAAAGCTTTAAAGAGGAGTCAGCAGATTGGAATCAGTAGAGAAAGCCAATATCAAGGATGCCACCACGATACATCAGATGGTTAACTACTTTGCCGATAGGGGCGAGATGCTGCCCCGCTCGCTGAGTGAGATATACGAGAATATCCGGGACTACTTTGTCGTCAGGCAGGATGAGCGGGTGATTGCCTGTGCTGCTCTGCATGTTAGCTGGGAAGACCTGGCGGAGATAAAATCATTAGCCGTAACCAAGGACAGCCAGAAGCAGGGCATCGGTGCCAAACTGGTAGACGCCTGTCTGAATGAAACCAGGGAGCTCGGTATTCCCACTGTTTTTTGCCTGACCTATCAGCCGGCCTTCTTTGAGAAGTTTGGCTTCTGTCAGGTGGACAAGATGGAGTTGCCGCGTAAGATTTGGGGTGATTGCCTGCGTTGCCCCAAATTCCCTGATTGTGATGAAGTGGCACTTATCTATAAGGTGGAGGTTAAGGACTAGTTTGGCTGAGGAAGTGACTCTATCCAGTCAGTTAATCTATGACGGGCGGGCGGTAAGGCTAAGGGTTGATACGGTCAGGGTGCCCGGTGGTGGGGAGACTACCCGCGAGATTGTGGAGCATAGCGATTGCGTCGCCGTTATCGCCCTTGATGCCGAGGATAGTGTCCTGCTGGTCAACCAGTTCCGCAAGCCGGTGGAGAAAGAGCTGCTGGAGATACCGGCCGGCGGCATTGAGCCGGGTGAGGATGCGGTGGCTACGGTCCGCCGTGAGCTGCGGGAGGAGATTGGCTACTTACCCCGGAAGGTGGAGAGGCTGGGGGGCTTTTATTCCACGCCAGGCTACGGCACGGAATACCTTCACCTCTATCTGGCTACCGACCTGGTGCCCAGCCCGCTGAACGCCGAGGACACGGAGAGCATCAGCGTGGTCCGGGTGCCCGTCAGTCAGCTCCGCGGTATGATTGCTGCCGGCGATATCTGCGATGCCAAGAGTATCGCCGGGCTGCTTACCTTTCTGGACTTCAAAATGGGAAGTGCTGACTAGCCCATTGTCCCCGATAGCTGGCGGCCACCCAGAAGATGCAGATGGAGATGGGGCACCAGCTGTCCGCCTTCCTGACCGCAGTTTACCACCAGACGATACCCGCTTTGGGCTACCCCTTCCTTTTTGGCGAGCTGATTGGCGATGTTGACCATATGTCCTATAAGCGATACCTCGCCTTCGGCTAGCTCGGCCAGCGAAGAGATATGCTTCCGGGGGATAATCAGTACATGGGTCGGTGACTGAGGATTGATGTCGCGAAAGGCAATCACCTCTTTGTCCTGGTAGACTATATCGCTGGGTAACTTGCCGGCGACAATCTGACAGAAGACGCACTCCATTTTTATTTCCTCTCCCTCCGGTATTCTCTTTTACCCTGCTCAAACAGGTCGCCACCGTAGATATCGTTGGCGACAATGGCCGGGAAGCCCTCTACCTCAAGCCGGAAGATAGCCCCCGTTCCCATGTCTTCATAGGCGATGACCTCAGCCTGCTTGATGGCTCTGGCGAGCAGGGCACCGGCACCGCCGATGGTGGCAAAATAGACCGCTTTATGCTTCTGGATAGCCTCTCGCACTTCTTGGGAGCGGCTACCCTTGCCGATCATGGCTCTGACCCCGGCGGCGAGCAGGCGCGGGGTATAGATATCCATGCGGCTGCTGGTGGTCGGTCCGGCGGAGCCGATAACCTTCCCCGGCGGGGCGGGGGATGGCCCCACGTAGTACAGGGTCTGCCCGTCAAGGTCAAAGGGGAGCTTCTTCCCCTTATCCAGGGCCTGGATAAGGCGGCGGTGGGCCATATCGCGGGCGGTGTAGATAACTCCCGAAATCAACACCTGAGTGCCCACGGTTAATTTGGCAATTATTTCGGCATCAATTGGTGAGCTGATATTTATCGTCTTCATAATACCGCCTCCTGGTGGCGGGCGCTGTGGCACTGGAAGTTAATCGCTACCGGCAGGCTGGCCAGGTGAGACGGGGTTACCTCGGCATGCACCGCCAGGGCAGTAGTACCGCCACCGAAGCCGAGCGGGCCGATGCCCAGGTTGTTGATTCGGCCCAGGATTTCTTTTTCCAGCTGGCTGATTTCGGGGTCGGGGTTGGGCTTGCCCACCGGGCGCAGCAGTGCCTTCTTGGCCAGCAGCATTGCCTTTTCGGCGCTGGCGCCGATGCCCAGGCCGACGATTACCGGCGGGCAGGGATTGCCCCCCGCTTCCTCCGCCGCCTTTAAGGCAGCATTAATTACGCCCTCTCTGCCCTCGGTTGGCTTGAGCATGAACAAGCGGCTCATGTTCTCGGCGCCGCCCCCCTTGGGCATAATTATAATCTTCAGCCGGTCGCCGGGAACTATCTCGGTGTGAATCACCGGCGGGGTATTGTCTCTGGTATTTATTCGGTCGGAGAAGGGCTGGCTGACGATAGATTTACGCAGGTAGCCCTGCGTGTAACCCTGGCTCACCCCTTCGGTGATGGCTTGATACAGGTCACCGCCGGTGATATGGATATCCTGACCTATCTCCAGAAAGACCACCGCCGTGCCGCAGTCCTGGCAGAGTGACACCCGCTCTTCCCGGGCGATGCCGGCATTTTCCAGGAGCCGGCTTAAAACCTCTCTGCCCAGCGGGGACGGCTCGGTTTTAAGGGCTTGCCTTAGTGCCGAGAGGACGTCTTCACCCAGCTCAAAGTTGGCCCGCTGGCAGAGCTCGGCGACGGTCTGGCTAATCTTTTTGGCTTCAATCTCTCTCAATTTGGCTTTTCTTCTCCCTCGGCAATTAGCTTTCTCAGTTCAATTATGGTTTCCGGTACATCAATCTTGAC
>CAZMTT010000061.1:0-4709 GCA_964569555.1 uncultured Dehalococcoidales bacterium
CTTGATGGCGCCTTCCTGCGTGCCGGCAACCACCCATCTGGAGACCTCGGGCGCCTGCCTGGAGCTGGAGGATATCCGCCAGATGCTCCGCTGGAAAGAGTGCATCGGGCTGGGGGAGATGATGAACTTCCCCGGCGTTATCGCTGGCTTTGAAACAGTACTGAGTAAACTCGAGCTGTTTCGGGGGAAAGTAATTGATGGGCATGCCCCCGGCGTTAGCGGCAAAAGTCTTACCGCCTATATTGCCGCTGGCATCAGCTCCGACCACGAATCGGTCTCCCTGGCTGAGGCGAAGGAGAAGCTGAGGCAAGGGATGTATGTCATGATTCGGGAGGGCTCCTCGGAGAAGAACCTGGCTGCCCTGCTGCCTCTGGTTACTGATAAGACCTACAAACGCTGCCTTTTTGTGGTTGATGACCGCAGCTGTGTTGACCTGCTCGCTGACGGCGACATAAACGCGGTGGTGCGCAAGGCAATTCGCCACGGGCTTGGCCCGGTGCGGGCTATCCAGATGGCGACGATTAACACCGCCGAGCGCTTCAAGATAAGTTATCTGGGGGCGGTCGCCCCCGGCTATCGGGCTAATTTAATTGTCACCAGTGATTTAGCCGAGATGCAGGTAGCCATGGCTTTCTACCGGGGGCGCCTGGTGGCCAGAGACGGGGTGCCGTTATTCAGGGCATATCAGCCCGGCGGCGAGGGGCTGGGGGGTACGGTGAATATCAAGCCCTTTGCGCTGGAGGCGCTACGGCTAGCGGCATCGGGGGGAACCGAGCTTGTCATTGAGGTTGTCCCCGGTCAGATAGTCACCCGCAAGCGGGCGGAAAGGGTTAAAATTAAAGATGGCATTGTTCTAGCCGACATCAGCCGTGACGTTCTGAAGCTGGCAGTAGTGGAGCGGCATAAGGCTTCGGGCAATATCGGCCTGGGGCTGGTTAAAGGCTTCGGCTTGAAGCGGGGGGCGATGGCTTCGTCCATCGCCCATGATTCGCATAATATTATTGCCGTCGGCGCCAGTGACGGGGATATCTATACCGCAATTAAAGAGATTGAGAAACTTCAGGGCGGTCTGGTGGTGGTGGCTGATGGCAAAGTGTTAGCCAGCCTGGCGTTGCCTATTGCCGGGCTGCTCTCCGACCAGCCACTGGAGGTGGTGGTGGCGAAACTGGCCGATGTGGAGAAGCAAGCCAGGGGCCTGGGGGTAACCCTCCCCGCCCCCTATGCCACCCTTTCCTTTCTCGCCCTGCCCGTAATCCCTGAACTCAAGCTGACCGACCTGGGGCTGGTGGATGTGACCGAGTTTAAGCTGGTGAAAAGAGGCTGATATGTCAATGAATCGACCCGAGGTTGTCTTTGAGAACCGTCAGGATGCCGGGCGGCACCTGGCGTTGCGGCTGATGGAGTATGCCGGCCAGCCGGTGGTGGTGCTGGCGGTTCCCAACGGCGGGGTGCCGGTGGCCATAGAAGTAGCCAGCGCCCTCAAAGTGGAGCTGGACCTGATTGTCTGCCGCAAGATGCCCATTCCGCTTACCCCGGAAGCCGGTCTGGGCGCCATCGCCGACGATGGCACCATTATACTCAATGAGGAGCTGGTCAAGAGGCTGGGCTTGAGCAAGCAGCAGATAGATGAGGTTGCCAGCAAGGTGAGGATGGAGGTCAAACAGCGCAGCCTGCTCTACCGGGGAGACCGGCCGCTGGCGAGGGTGTTCGGCAAGATAGCCATAATTATTGACGATGGCCTTGCCTCCGGCTACACCATGATGGCGGCGGTGGCGTCGGTGCGGCACCGCCAGCCGCGGGAGATAGTCGTCGCCGTGCCCTGTGCTTCGGCAGCGGCGCTGAAAGAGCTGGAAAAGAGGGCGGACAGAGTGGTGGCCGTCACCACCGGCTACATGCCCCACTTCGCCGTGGCTGATTTCTACCACTACTGGTATGACCGCAAGGATGAGGACGTTATCCGTTTGCTCAACCAGTGGCGCATGCGCAACTTCCCCCGCCCCAAGCCCCTAAGGCAAGAGGAAGGAATAGAGGAAGACACCGGTGGGTATTAGCCCTGGCTTTCCCCGGTCGGCTGTCCCTCTATCAGTTTCTCGGCATACTCTAAGAGGACTCTGGTTCTTTCCGGGGAGACTTTTTTTGATTCCAGGTATTTTTTGAGGGCGTCTAAAGGGGTTATTTCTTCGGCGGCAAACTCGCCCAGTCTTAAGCGAGCCTCCCGCTCTATTTCCTTGCTGACGGTAAGGTAGTGGGCTTCCTTCAGGGCGTCCCTGAGGTCGCTGTCCCTCAGCTGGCCTTCAAGCTCGGCGGGGAGGCTAATCTGGAGGCGCGCGATGGCGTCTTTGACCTTCTCGGCGGAGATTGCCTTGAGCACGGTCAGGGTGGGGTCGGGGTCGGCGCTCTCAATGTTGACATTGATGGTGACAAAGCGGCGCCCGCTTACCGGGTGGAAGGCAAAAGAAACCTCTCGCTGGCCATCTTTCTCATTAATTTCCACCAGACAGAACCCCTTGTCATCCCCTTCCTCGCCGAAGTCTATCCGCTCCAAGCTGCCGGCATAGACCACCGGCGGATTGTCTGATAAGACCTGGTGCCGGTGGATATGCCCCAGGGCGATGTAGTCAAAGGCAGGCTGGGCGATATTGCTCACCAGCAGCACGTGCTCCTGCCCGATGGTCATGGCGCTTTCCGAGCCTACCTTGGCTCCGGAGACCCAGACATGGGCGGCCAGTATCGCCGGTAGCTTGGGGTCAAGCTGGGGTATGCTGGCGGTGATGATATTGGTCAGTATCTGCTGCAGCTTTTGATTTATCTGCTCAAAGGTGAGGTTTTTGGTCTCCTCCCGGCTTAAGAGACCGCTGCGCCTGAGCCAGGGCAGGGAGACGACCTGAATAATGCCACTCCTGGTCTTGATGCGGTAGATGTCGGGGCGGTTGGCGACATAGACATTCTTGATAGCGAGGGTATCAAAGATTTCAATCGCCGTCGCCCGGCCGACGGCATTGGGCAAATCGTGGTTGCCGATGAGCAGAAAGACGGGGATACCGCTGGTGGCCAGGCGGTTCACCCGGCGGGCAAATTCCCGCTGCTGGGTCTGGGTGGGCTCGCGGCTCTTGTAGGCGTCACCGCAGAAGATGACCAGGTCTACCTTGTTCTCGATGGCGTAGTCCACCACCTGGTCAAAAGAGCTCAAAAAGTCCTCCAGGCGGCTGGACAGACCGGTCTCGGGGTTGAGCCGCCCGTAGTTTTCCACCCCGAGGTGAAGGTCGGCAAAGTGAATTATTTTCAATCTCTATCCTTATGGCCCGGTTGCCCGGCCGGTTTTGGGGCCTGGTAGGTGTTGAAGGCAGCGATTTTTTCCATTGGCTCCCGGCCGTGGTCGGGGCCGATTTTGGCTTTATCGTAGTAGCCCAGGGCGATGAGAATGTCTATCTTTTTATACTGCGGGATATTCAGGGTTGATTTCACCGCCCTTTCGTTGAACCAGCCTATCCAGCAGCTGCCCAGCCCCAGCTCCTCAGCCTGGAGGATGAAGTGCTCGATGGCGATGCCGATATCAATCAGGTAGTATCTGGTGCCGCGGAACATGCCGCCGATGCGGGCGATAAATTTACCCTTCTCCGAAATGACGGCCACGATGACCGGCGCCTTTTTACAGAAGGTGTTGATAGAATAGATACCGTTGAAAGCAACCTTGCTCAGCTTGTTCTTTAATTTGGGGTCGTCCACCACGATGAACTTCCACGGCTGGGAGTTGCAGGCGGAGGGAGCCAGGCGGGCGGCCTCAAGGCAGGCCATTATCTTTTCTCGCTCCACCGGTTTGTCCAGAAAATTCCGAACGCTTTTTCTCTGTCTAACCAGGTCTAGCAGGGACATAGTTACGCCTGTATTCAGCTATTTTCGCCTTGCTTCCATATGCTACCGCCGGGCGGCAGGACAAACAGGGATTCACCGCCGAGCTTGGCGGTGAGCGTTGCCTTCAGCTCGCTGATTGGGACTCGTATCTGGTTCAGGCTGTCACGCTCCCGGATGGTAACCTGCTTGTCTTCCAGCGACTGGAAGTCAACGGTGATGCCGAAGGGGGTGCCAATCTCATCCTGGCGCCGGTAGCGGCGGCCGATGCTCTGGGCATCGTCATACTGCACTGTCCAGCACTGGCGCAGGTCGGCGTATATTTCTTTGGCCAGCTCAGCCAGCTTTTCCCGCCGGCTCAGGGGCAGGACGGCGGCCTTGACCGGAGCCAGGTCGGGGTGGAGGTGGAGCACCACTCTCAGCTCTCCCTCGGCGATGTCTTCATCGTAGGCATTACAGAGAAAAGCCAGCACCGAGCGGTCTACCCCGGCGGAGGGCTCAATAATATAGGGGAGGAAGTGTTCCTTGGTCTCCTCATCAAAGTATTCCAGGCTCTTACCGCTGGATTTGGTATGCTGCACTAGGTCAAAGTCACCCCGGTTGGCGATGCCTTCCAGCTCCGCCCAGCCCATGGGGAACTGGTAGTCAATGTCATAGCAGGCGCGGGCGTAGTGGGCCAGTTCTTCTTTGCCATGCTCCCGCAGCCTGATGTTTTCTTTTTTGATGCCCAGATTAAGGTACCAGTTGCGGCGCTCCTCAAGCCAGTAGTTGAACCATTCTTCGTCTGTTCCCGGCTTGACAAAGTACTCAATCTCCATCTGCTCAAACTCCCGGCTGCGGAAGATGAAGTTGCCGGTGGT
>CAZMTT010000062.1:0-4636 GCA_964569555.1 uncultured Dehalococcoidales bacterium
CTCTCAGACTCTCTGTTTACTTCTCAGACTTTCTTTTTACCCCTCACCCCCGCCTTTTGGTCATTTCCACCTTTTCGTCATTTTATCACTAAACTTTCTTAAGGGTGAGCGAGTCGTCTTTGTAGACCAGCTTTCCGCCGTAGATGGTTGCCATTACCCTGCCTTTGAGGGTGGTGCCGGTGAGGGGGGTGTTTTTGCCCCTGGAGGCAAAGATGTCCGGGTCAACCACCCACTCTTTATCGGGGTCAAAGAGGGTAACATCAGCCGGGGCGCCGGCGGCAAGCGTGCCCAGCTGGCCGTATTTATCGCCGATTATTCTGGCAACTTCGCTGGTGAGGCTGGCGATAAGGACGGGCAGGGCAAGCTGGCCACTGTGCACCAGCCCCATCAGGCTGCCCAGCGCCGTCTCCAGACCGCTGATGCCGAAGGCAGCCTGCGTGAACTCAACCTCTTTATCGGCGCGGGTGTGGGGGGCGTGGTCGGTGGCGATAATGTCAATTACCTTATCGTTCAGCCCTTGAATCAGGGCTTTAATATCTTCTCCGGTCCTCAGGGGCGGGTTGACCTTGGCGTTGGTGTTGTAGCCGGCGACCATCTCTTCGGTCAGGGTGAGGTGGTGGGGGGTAACCTCGGCGGTGACCTTAATTCCCCGTTCTTTGGCGCGGCGGATAAGCTCAACCGAGCCGGCGGTGCTGACATGGGCAATATGCAGCCGCCCGCGGCTGTGCTCCGCCAGGGCCAGGTCACGGTTGACCATACTCTCCTCGGCAACCGCCGGTATGCCGGCCAGCCCCAGCCGGGCGGATACTGTGCCTTCGTTCATCTGACCGCCCCCGGTCAGGCTCCTGTCCTCGCAGTGGTCAATGATGGGCAGGCCCAGAAGGCGGCTGAACTCCAGTGCCTGAGTCATCAGGTGGGAGTTGGCTACCGGCTCACCATCATCGGTGAAGGCAACCACCCCGGCCGAAGCCAGCGCGGTGAAATCAACCGGCGCCTGTCCCTGTCTCCCTTGGGAGACGCAGCCGATAGGCAGCACCCGGATTACCCCTTCGCTGGCGGCAATTGACTTGACATAATCTATAACCGAGGGGGTGTCCAGCGGGGGGGTGGTGTTGGGCATGGCGCAGACGGTGGTGAAGCCGCCCCGGGCGGCGGCTTGAGTGCCACTGGCGATGGTCTCTTTTTCCTCAAAGCCGGGCTGCCTCAGGTGGCAGTGAAAATCAATAAAGCCGGGGCAGACGATTAACCCTTTGGCATCAAGAATCTCGTAGTCAGTCCGGGGGAGCTTTCCCTTCCTCAGCCAGCCGATTTTGCCTTCAGAGATAAACAGACTGCCGGTTTCATCTATCCCCTGGCCGGGGTCAATCAGGCGGCCATTCGGGATAAGCAACGGCTTCATTAGTTTACTTTGCTTCGGCATAGCTGCTGGGTTTAAAACCGTGGGCCTCAGCGTCCCTGGCCGAGGCAAATATCATCAGGTGCTCCGGTCTAATCTTGCGCGCCATATGGCTGTCGGCGCTGTGGTATCTCTTGCTGACCAGCCTGCCTTCGTGCCAGTGCGAGCTGGCGATGCAGGGCGGACAGACTTCATGGTCGCAGTAGACACATCTCAGGGTAAGCGGCCGGCAGCTGACTATTTTGAACTGGGGCTTGATATAGCCTTTCTCCGTTGCCTGGGTGGAGACACACTGGGGATTGGCACACCTGACACCGGTCTCTCGCTGGTAGAGGGCATAGTCTTTGAGCTGGATAAATGACTCCTCTTTCCTGGGGGTGGCAATTTCTTTAGCTCCCAATAGCAGGGAGATGAGCGCCATCCGGATGGGCACGCCCCGTTCCGCCTGTTTGAAGTACATGCTGCGCGGGTCAACGTCCAGCTCATAGGCCAGCTCATCGACGCGAGGGAGGGGATGCAGCACCACTGTTTCCTTGAATTCTTTCTTCTTGAGCAGTTTCTTATCGACTACCGGATAATCATTCTTCAGTTCCTTCTCTTCGGCTTCAGCGGTCAGCCTCTCCTGCTGCAGCCGGGTAACATAGAGGGCATCAACCCCCTTGGCGAGCTCAATTTGCAGGCTGACGCTGGGGATATTGGCCAGCTGGTGGGGGCTGCTCGGGGTAAGATAAATGGCATCCAGGGGGAAGGGTCTTCCCTTGACCACATCGTCCAGGGCTTCGTATTCTTCCAGCCTGCCTTTGTATTCGGTGGTCAGCTTCCGCTTGACATAATCGGGCATCTCCAGCCCGGGGGCAGCCCGGAAGTGAATGGTGGCACCGAACCGGGCCAGGGCATAGGCGAGGGAGTGCACCGTTCGCCCGTATTTCAGGTCTCCCCACAGCGCAATCCTCAGCCCCCGGATGGTCTTTTTCTCCTTCTTGATGGTATACAGGTCGCACAGCGTCTGGGTGGGGTGTTCATGCCCGCCGTCACCGGCGTTTATCACCGGCACGCCGGCATAGTCGGCGATTACCCGGGCGGCTCCCTCCCAGGGGTGGCGGATGACGATGATATCGGCGTAGCTCCCCACCACCCGGGCCATATCAGCCACGCTCTCTCCCTTGGCCAGCGAGGTCTCCCCGACATTGACCGCGCTTATCACCCGCCCGCCGAGGCGGTGCATGGCGGTCTCAAAAGAGAGACGGGTGCGGGTGCTCGGCTCGAAAAATAAGCTGGCCATAATCTTGCCCTGGCACAGATTAAACTGCTTGTCCATAGACGTCGCCATCTTATCGGCCAGGTTGAAGAGTGCCTCTATCTCGGCATTGGCTAAATCGTCTATGGTCACCAGGCTTCTATTGGCCAGCCCCATGGTAGCTCCTTCGGGAATAGTCTATCGGACTTGTTTCCCCTTTTGGTGTCTCATTATAGTTGTTGCTGGTGATGGCGACCTCGTCGGCGCCATCGGTTTCCAGCAGATGGACCTGTATCTCCTCATGCCGGGAGCTGGGGATATTCTTGCCGACATAGTTCGCCCGGATGGGGAGTTCGCGGTGGCCGCGGTCGATTAGCACCGCCAGTTGAATTGACTCCGGCCGCCCCAGGTCAATCAGGGCATCCATGGCGGCGCGGGCGCTGCGCCCGGTGTAGAGCACATCGTCAACCAGCACGACAGTCTTGTTATCAATGCCGGTCGGAATATCGGTGCTCTTGACCGCCGGTGGCGGGTCAAGCCAGCGGAGGTCGTCCCGGTGACGGCTGATGTCCAGCGTGCCCACCGCTATTTCGGCCTGCTTGAAGTCCTGAATATAAGCGGCCAGTCGCTGTGCCAGGGGCACACCGCGGGTGTGGATGCCGACCATTATCAGGCGGTCGGTGGACTTGTTGTGCTCTAAAATTTCGTGGGCGAGGCGAAGGAGAGTCCGCCTGACTTCCCCCGGTGTCATGACGACTTTTTGGGCCATAAAAATAACCTCTTACCTGCTGGCAAGAGGTCTAGCCATGAATCTTCTCGTTTCTCCCTTGCCAGCCTCTCCGGGCTAACTTAAAGGTCAAAAGGGCAAGCCCTTTTGGTTATTCCTCTGGCTATTTTAAATGATTACGGCGTTATTTGCAATAGGGCTAGGCTTTTCCCTGAAGCCAGCCCTTTATCTCTTCGGCACTGGGGATTCTGCCCTCAAAAGCCTTGACGCCATCGATGATTACCGCCGGCGTCATCATCACGCCCCGGGCGCTGATTTCCCTGAAATCTTTGACCTTGACCACCTCGGCCTCTTTACCCAGCTCCTTCAGGGCTCGAAGCACGTTTTTCTCCGTTGCCTGGCACCGGGGGCAACCCGGTCCGCAAACCTCAATAATCATTTATGATACCTCCTTATAGATAATATATTCAGTCCAGGATAAACCCGGCCACCCAGCCCACCAGCGTCCCCAGTATGACAATGGTCGGGATATAGACCAGGGCCTTTTTGGTGCCGAAAACGCGGGCGATAGCCAGCCAGTTGGGCAGGCTGATACCCGGCCCGGTGAGCAGCAGGGCCAGCGCCGGCCCTTTGCCCATACCCAGGTTCATCAGGGTATCCACGAAGGGGGCTTCGGTCATGGTGGCAAAGTAGGTGACGGCACCGATCAGGGTGGCCAGAAACGACTGGCGCAGGCCGGCGCCGCCGAGCCAGGTCTCAATCCACGCCTGGGGCAGGACGGCGCCGATAATGCCGACCATAAAGACGCCGACCAGCAGCAGGGGGAAGATGATGCGTACAAACCACCAGCTCTCGGTGAGCCAGTCTTTGATTTTAGTCCTATCAATAGCCTTCACGGCATAAGCGGCGACTATTATCAGACCCACTGCCCAGACCACCACCTTCTGCCAGTACGGCCCCTGGGTCACGATATAGTTCGGGGCCAGGAGCCAGGCGACCAGTAGCAGGAGCAGGACTACGCCCTGCCGGCTCATCAGCGGCCCGCGGCTCATCTGGATGGTGGAAACGCGGTTTTTCTCTTCCTTTCTGAAGGCATAGGCCATAACCAGGCCAATGACAAAGGACATAAGCAGGGCGCTTAGTAGCCGGGCAATAACCATCTGGGTGCCCAGAATAGAGCCGGTATAGACCAGAGCCAGGATATTAGCCGCCGGGGCTACCCAGAGCAGTATAAAAGCCGCCCCAATCCCGGCACCGCCGTAGTAAATACCGCTGG
>CAZMTT010000063.1:0-3539 GCA_964569555.1 uncultured Dehalococcoidales bacterium
TCTTTACTCTTCTCAATGGCGCTGAGCATATTACTGGCGCTCTTCTCGGCCAGCCGCTCCCGCTTTAAGAGTATTTCTTTCTTGTCTTTAAGATAGTACAGGTCGGCGATGTCCCTGACCAGCCCTTCTTTCAGCAGCATGGCGCTCTGCGATTCACCGATACCCCTGATGTCCATCGCCCCCCGGGAGGTGAAGTGCTCCAGCCGCTCGTGCACCTGGGCGGGGCAGGCGGCATTGGAGCAGTAGTACATCACTTCCCCTTCCGGACGGAACACCTCGGCATGGCATTCCGGGCAGGCGGGACGTCTCTTGTCTTTATCGTAAATCTTCTCTAAAAGGGAGAACTCTTTTTCTTTACCGCTCCGCTTGCTTTTGACGGGGGCAACTACCTCCGGGATTACTTCACCGGCTCGCTGAATAATAACAGTATCGCCGATGCGGATGTCTTTGCGCCTGATGTCATCTTCATTGTGCAGGGCAGCCTGCCTGATGGTTACCCCGCCCACCGCCACCGGTTCCAGGATGGCATAGGGGTTGAGGGTGCCGGTCCGGCCGACACTGATGCCGATATCAACCAGTCGGGTGGTCCCCTGGACGGCGGGGAACTTGTAGGCGATTGCCCAGCGTGGTTCGTGGCCCACACTGCCCAGGCTATCCTGCCACTGCAGAGAGTCCACCTTGACGACGATACCGTCAGCCTCGTAGGGCAGGCGTTCTTTTTCTTTCTCCCAGTTACGGTAGTAGTCTTCCACCTGCTCAATACGGCTGAAGCGGCGGTTATTGGGGTTTACCTTGAAGCCGAGAGACTTAAGATACGCCATTGATTCCCAGTGGGATGGCGGGGTTGCCTTGTCTTCAGCGTAGCCCAGTGCGTAGATATAGATGTCCAGCGGGCGTCTGGCGGTAATGCGGGGGTCAAGCTGGCGCACCGAGCCCGCCGCCGCGTTTCTGGGGTTGGCAAACAGGGGCTGGCCTTCGGCAGCTCTTTCCTGATTCAGCTTGTGAAAGCCGGCTCTGGGTAGAAAGACCTCCCCCCGCACCTCAAATCGGGGCGGGGCTTCTCTGGACACGGATAGCGGTATGCTGCGGATGGTCCTCAGGTTCTGGGTGACATCCTCACCGCGAAAGCCGTCACCGCGGGTGGCGCCGGTGGTCAGCCGGCGGTCAACATAGGTCAGGGCTACCGCCAGCCCGTCTATCTTATGCTCACAGACCAGGTCAAACCGGGCTCTGGCCAGTAGCCTGGCGGTGCGGTTATACCAGCCAGTTAGCTCATCTTTATCGAAAGCGTTACCCAGGGATAGCAGGGGCGAGGGGTGCTCAACGACACCAAAGGCGGCCACCGGGGCGGCGCCCACCCGCTGCGTCGGTGAGTCTGGAGTCAGGAGCTGGGGATACTTCGTTTCCAGCTCCTTGAGCTCCCTCATTAAGCCGTCATATTCGGCATCGCTAATCTCAGGACTGTCTAGCACATAGTAGAGATAGTTATGGCGGTTAATCTCAGCCCTTAGTGTCTCAACTCTTGGCTTTACCCGGTTTAAGTTTTCCATATGGCAACAGTGCTAAGCGGGTTGATTAAAGTATAGCACAGCCTCAGGCTAGGCAAAAGCAGAGCGTTTATGATAAATTCAATCTTAAGCAAACTATCTTTGATAAATAAAGATAAATGGGGGTCAGGCCGATGAAGGGACTGAAAGAAATTTTTCTGGTACTGGGGATATTAGGGGTAGTATGCCTCTGCGGCTATATTGTTTACCAGATAGCCCATGCCGGCGGGGAGGTGGTGGGCTATGAGCGTGGCTATGTGGTGGGGGAGGGGGCAGGCTACAGTGTCGGTAAGCAGGACGGCTATCAGCAGGGCTATACGGTGGGCGAGACGGCTGGTTATGATACTGGCTATGACAAAGGCCGTGATGTGGGCAATGCCGAAGGCTATGATGAAGGTTATTCCTCGGGGCAAACCGATGGCTACGACCAGGGCTATGAGATAGGCGTAGCCGATAGTCTGGGTCACGGCTATGCCTTAAGAGACCCGACCTATAAAGAGGTAATCAGCTTTCTCAAGCAGGATAAGACCGACCGAAATGAGTATATTGAGGACACCTACGGGGTCTATGTCTGCAGCCACTTTGCCCGCGACGTGGGCAATAATGCTGAGGAGGCTGGCTTGCGCGCCGCCTTTATCGAGTTGCGTTATCTGGATACAGGGCACGCTATCGTCGCCTTTGATACCGTTGATGAGGGGCTGGTCTTCTTTAACCCAAGTACCGATGAGAGGGTAAGGCCGGTGGTGGGCAAGCGTTATTATGAGTGTGTTGAGCCCAGGCCGGGTTACTACTATCCTGAGCCTGATTTTGACGACACCATAAAGGACATTCTGGTTATCTGGTAAAAAACTTGTCTCTTTTGAGGGCGATGCGGTAAACTGAGTAATTAACGGATTTCTCTTTATTTTTCAGGAAAGGGAACAACAAGAATGGCTGAGGTTCAACCATTTCGTGGCGTTCGTTATAACCAGCAACTGGTTAAAGATTTGGCCTCGGTTATCTGTCCCCCCTACGACATAATACCCCCCCAGATGGAGCAGGAACTCTATCTCAGCAGTGACTATAACTTTGTCCGTTTGGAAGCGGCCCGGGAGTTACCCCAGGATATGGGTGAAGACAACAAATATACCCGTGCCGCGGCTACCCTGAAACAGTGGCTGGAACAGGGGGTGCTTCAGGTTGATGAAGTGCCCGCCATCTATCTTCACCATCACCATTTTACCCGCTCAGGAAAAGAGTACCGGCGTCGGGGCATGCTGCTCAGGGTCAGGCTGGAGGAATGGGACCGGATGGTGGTCCGCCCTCATGAGGGCACACTGAGCAAACCCAAGTCTGACCGCGTAAGTCTGCTGTGGGCGCTTCAAGCCAATACCAGCCCGGTTTGGGCACTATTTCAGGATGAGGGGCAGCGGGTAGCTCAGGTGCTGACGGAACAGGAGAAAAAAGAGCCGGTCATTAATTTTGCCGGTCATAGCGGGGAAAAGCATGTTGTCTGGGCGGTCACCGACACTACCGCCATTAGCCAGATACAACACAGTCTGGCCCGGCAACCCGTTTATATTGCCGATGGGCACCATCGTTATGAAAGTGCCCTTACCTACCGCCGGGAGAGGTTAACTCTGGCCGGGGCTTCATCTTCAGATGAAGCCTTTAATTTTGTCCTGATGATGCTGGTTGATTTCGCTGACCCCGGTCTGGTTATCCTGCCACCGCACCGCCTGATTCGGGGTATTTCCAAATTAACTCTGGATGAGATGGTAGCCAAGTTGAGGTTGTTCTTTGCGGTGGAAGAACTGCCTTTGCGTTCCGGTGTCTGGCAGCAGGTCGACCGGTTACTGGCTACCGAGGCAGAGCAGCCCAAGGTGGTCCTTTTTGGTCTGTCCACCGAGAAACTTATGGTATTGAAGCTGCGTGACTTTGCCTCAGCCAGCCAGATGATGCCCTATTTCCATTCCGAGCTGTATAAGCGGCTGGATGTGAGTGTGGTTGACC
>CAZMTT010000064.1:0-3452 GCA_964569555.1 uncultured Dehalococcoidales bacterium
CGCCGCTGCTCAGCACCGAACTGAGGCGGGCGGTGGAAGCCAGCGAAAAGGAAGTCATGTAACCATGAATAGCCGGGCTCTGCACAAGCTAAGCTATGGTCTCTATGTCATCGGCTCCAGAAAGGGAAAGCGGCTTAACGGGCAAATCGCCAATACCGTGTTTCAGGTGACCGCTGAGCCGCCCACGGTGGCGGTAAGTATCAACCAGAATAACTTGACCCATCAGTTTATCAAGCAGAGCCGAGTCTTTTCGGCCGCTGCTCTCGGTGAGGCTACCCCTCTTTCTTTTATCGGTCACTTCGGCTTCAAGTCGGGCCGGGACATAGACAAGCTTAAAGGCATTAACTACCGGATAGGCAAGACAAAAGCCCCGGTGGTGATAGACAATGCCGCCGCCTATCTTGAGGCTAAAGTGATTCAGGAATTAGACGTGGGCACCCATACCGTTTTCATCGGTGAGGTAATAGATGCCGATATTTTAACCGAAGACAAGTGTATGACCTACGAGTATTATCATCAAATTAAGCGGGGGACAGCTCCCCAATCGGCCCCTACCTATATTAAGGAGGAGTGAGATGGCGAAATACAAATGTACTCTTTGCGGCTACATCTATGACCCGGCGGTAGGTGACCCCGAGAGTGGCATTGGGCCAGGGACACCGTTTGAGAAGCTGCCCGAAGACTGGCTCTGTCCCGTCTGCGGGGCAGCTAAGAGCGATTTCGAGAAAATCAAATAGGGCCGCCGGCTATTCCTGGTGGCCGAAGGACCACATCGCCATAAGAATCACCACTGTCCCGACCACGGCCACCACGGCGACATTTTCCCATAGCGTCATCGTGTGCCCCAGCACACTGAGCTCAGGCGGCACTCCCAGTACCACCTGGCGGATGGGGGCAATGCCGTAGGTAGCTGGATTCAACTTAACCAGGACATCCATCCAGGGCGGCAGACCCTCCAGCGGGAAGAAGACGCCGGACAGAAATACCATGGGGAACATCAGCATCTGCATCACTGCCTGGAAAGCCTCTATCGACCTGATGTAGGTAGCCAGCAGTACCCCCAGAGAACCTATGGAGATGGCGAGCAGGAACATCAGTGGCAGCAGCGCCAGCATGGTCCCCACCGAAAGGGAGATGCCAATCAGGGGGGCAAACAGCATAATTATCAGTCCCTGCAAAAGCGCCACCGTGGCGGCTCCCAGCGCCTTGCCGATAGCTACCGATACCCGGCTGATGGGAGCCACCAGCACCTCCCTCAAGAAACCATACTCTCTATCCCAGACCACTGATACTCCGGCCATAAACGAGCTCATCATCACCGTCATGCCGATAATACCGGGGAAGATAAACTTGGCGAAATCAATGCCCGGGCCAAGCAGTCCCATTCTGGTGCTGAGCCCGGGGCCGAACACGAAGAGAAAGAGCAGGGGCAGGGTTATCGCCCCCACCAGTCGCATCCGGTCGCGCCAGAAGCGAATTATATCCCGGTACCAAATCGTATATATTCCCCGCAGGTTATTCATTGCTTCCTCCTAGCGGCGCTGGCGGCGTCCATGCTGACGGACCATCGCCTTGAAGACGTTTCTAACCTGTTCCTGCCTTATTTCCCGCCCGGTTAGCTTGAGGAAGACGTCGTCCAGGCTGGGGCGGCGCAGGCTGATGCTCTGTATCTTGATGTCAAATTCCTTGATGAACTTAGGCAGAAACTCCTCTCCATTGGTTACCGAGAAGGCGAGCTCATCGCCATCACGTCTGGTTTCGGTCTGATAGCGCCGCTTTATCTCATCAGCTGCCTTATCGTTGTCGGCGGTTTTCACGGAGATAATATCTTTGCCCACCATCCTTTTCAGCTTCTCCGGGGTATCCATGGCAATAAGTTTGCCATAGTCAATAACCGCCAGCCGGTCTGCCCTTTGTGCCTCGTCCATATAGTGGGTGGTCAGGAAAATGGTAACCCCTTCGCGCTGGCGCAGGTCAAGTATGTATTCCCATATGCGGTTGCGGGTCTGCGGGTCCAGACCGAGAGTGGGCTCGTCAAGAAACAGTACCTTGGGGCGGTGGAGCAGGCCCCGCGCCAGTTCCAGACGGCGCTTCATGCCCCCGGAATAGTTGCGTACCTCATTATGGCGTTTGTCCCAGAGCTGCATCATGCCGAGCATCTCTTCAATACGCTGCTCCCGGACCGAGGCGGGCACATTATAGACCAGGGCGTGGAAACGCAGGTTCTGTAACCCGCTCAGTCGCTCATCCAGGCTGGGGTCCTGAAAGACAAGCCCGATTGATTGGCGCACCTGACCCTGCTGATGCACCACGTCAAAACCGCTGATGGTGGCTCGCCCTGAGGTTGGTCTCAGCAGGGTGCACAGAATGTTAATCGTGGTCGTCTTGCCAGCCCCGTTTGGACCCAGAAAGCCGAAGATTTCGCCGGGGGCAACCTTGAAGCTGATATCATTTACGGCTATCAGGTCACCGAATTTTTTAACCAGGTTTTCAACTTCAATTATATAATCAGCCATAATTCTCCCCTAGACGATATTGGCGGGGAAAGCATAGGGATTACCCGAATTAGTATAACGCCAAGATGAGGAGCTTGGCAAACCAAGCCCTGGCAGATTGCACTTCTCACCCGTGCCTGATATAATAGACCTTGCCGGTAATGGCTGATTACATTTATTATATGATATCATGGCGGTAACGGAGGTAGCCGAAGCCTCTCGTCCTAAGTAGGGTGGGAGGTTTTATTTAGTGGGTCAAGGCATTTTGGCGATGAAAACTGGTAAAAAACAATCCTCTGCTGAAGAGAAGCTGGAAATGATGCGGCACTCTGTGTCCCATGTTATGGCCGGCGCCGTCCAGTCAATCTTCCCGGGGGCAAAGTTCGGTATCGGGCCGGCCATTGAGGACGGCTTTTACTATGACTTTGACCTCCCCCGCCCCCTTGTCCCGGAAGATTTGCCGGTTATTGAAGCCAAGATGAAAGAGATAGTGGCCGCCAATTCGCCCTTCAGCAGAGAGGAAGTAGCCAAAAAAGAGGCTAAAAAGCTATTCGCCGCCCAGCCCTACAAGCTGGAGCTACTCGATGAGATTGAGGATGAGCGGGTCAGCCTGTACCGGCAGGGTGATTTTGTTGACCTGTGCCGCGGGCCACATCTGGAGGCTACCGGTGAAATTAAAGCCTTTAAGCTGGTCAGCATTGCCGGGGCTTACTGGCGCGGTAGTGAGACCCGCCCCATGCTGCAGCGGATATACGGTGTTGCCTTTGATACCGAGCCGGATTTAGCCGAGCACCTGAGAAGGCTGGATGAAGCCGCCAAGCGCGACCACCGCAAGCTGGGCCGGGAGCTTGACCTGTTCAGTATTCACGAAGAAGCCGGCCCCGGGCTGGTGCACTGGCATCCCAAGGGTGCCGTGGTCCGCCGCATTATTGAGGACTTCTGGAAGGACGAGCATAT
>CAZMTT010000065.1:0-3348 GCA_964569555.1 uncultured Dehalococcoidales bacterium
GCTTAAGGAGGGGGCGGTCAAGCAGTTCTTCACCCTGCTGTCGACGCTTATCGCCATCCCCGTCGCCGGTCTCTCCTATCAGGTGCTGGCCGGCTGGCTCTCGTTTGTCCCCGGCGATAACTGGGAAAATTTCATCGCCTTCTTCGTCATGATGGCGGTGGTTGGCATCCTTCTGTACTTCGCCTTTATAATACCGGGAAAAATGTTTCAGAAGTCCTGGGACGTCGGCGGCTTCTATGCGATTCTCGGCGCCGTCTTCAGTCTCTTCAATGCCGCCATCGGGATGGTGGTCTTCGCCCTGGTGCTCCACGCCTACCCCATTTTCGGCTGGCTGGAGAGTGCGGTGAGCGGCTCAGGCGTTATGACCTGGCTGGTCTCCCTGTTCAGCTTTATCCAGCCGGTGCTGCCGGAGGTGTTCCGGCAGGTATCCAGCATGGTATAGCTTTAAGGGGCTTTATTTTTTATCGGCCTTAGATCCAGCCGCCCACTTTTCGGCCATATTACCGGATATGGGCAGCTTGTACTTCGTCCCCTGGTAGGCTTTGACCATCAGCACTATCCAGAGAATCAGGGCCAGCACCGAGAGAATCCAGCCGAAGAAGACCCCGATAAAGGGTATCCAGCTGAGGATAAGGCTGGCGATGGTAATGGCGCCGAAGACAATAATCGACTGTATGGCGTGGTAGCGGACGAACTTGTTTTTGGGCTCTAATATCAGGAACACTATCCCGCTTACCCAGCCCAGCACGTAGCAGAGCAGCCCGGCAACATTTTCCTCCAGTCCTGTAGCTGTCTTGGCCATTTATATATCTCCTTCGGGGTTTGCTTAGATAAAAGAATATACTGATGTTCAGCGGGTGTCAATAGTTTTTACCCCCCACCCTGTTTTTCCTAACCTTACCGCCCCGCCCCCATCGTTTTTCTTCCCATACCCGCCCGCCCAAAAATGTTTTTTACCCCAAAAAACTTTGTTTTTCGGGGGCCCCGTATTCACCTCTTTAGACTCTCTTACCCCACCCCGTATTGGGGGGGTATTAAAGAGGTCTAACCTCTGTAGGGCGGGTCAGGGTGGGAAGAAGAACCCTCGTTAACGGGGGGCTGTCCAGTCCCCCACCCCAAAAAGGAAATTGATAGAAGTATCACTTCTGTAGGGTGGGTGGGTGGGAAACAAAACGCACTCTAAAAGCAAGGCTAGACCTCTTCTTCTCTCCCCACCCAAAAGACTATAAAACCAATCTTGCCAATTTCGTTTAGCTTATTGCGAAATGCTTTCCCCGATACGCTGAGGAATTGTGTCTGTAGTCAGGTGGCTTTCTTCGATGTTGCTCGACCATACTTTATTCCAGCTTTTGCCTTATCATAGCCGCAACTGCCGCTAGAGCCAAGCTAACTATAGCGATGCCAAAGCCAGCCATTGTCGGCTGCCAATCAGCCCACCCTATTATCATCAGCACCATACTATTTATAAGTAATACACACCCCCAGACAAATAGTATCCAAACGCTGATTGACACCAGAGCCTTAAATATTTGTGGCATTTTACCCACCTCCTGTTAGCAATTTAGGCTGAATATACACCTAATAGAGGTCTTTTTCAAGGACTCCTAGAATATGCAAATTGCCCCCTAACGCGCAAGTAGCATTTCGCAACAACCTTTCATTGTCATACACAAGCCAGTGTGCTATATTTTGGGTGATGGAAGCCCAGATTGAGTTCCTCCCCGGGGGCACGGTTACCTCGCCCGAGGGGTTTTTTGCCGGAGCCACCAGCGCCGGGATAAATAAGAAAGCCGCTGGCAAGCTGGACCTGGCCGTACTCTTTTCCGAGACGCCCTGCGTGGCGGCGGGATTGTTTACTACCAGCAAGCTTAAATCGGCCCCGGTGGTTCTCACCCGGCAGCGGCTGGAGCGGGGCAAGGCCGGGGCGGTGGTGGTCAATAGCGGCTGTGCCAACGCCTTTACCGGTGAGCACGGTCTGGTTGATGCCGCCGAGGTGGCCAGTCTGGTCGCCGAAGGCATTGGCATCGCTCCCGAAGACGTGCTGGTGGCCAGCACCGGCGTCATCGGCGTGCACCTGCCGATGAAGCGCATCCGGCCGGCCGTGGAACAGATTATCATGTCCCGCGATGGCGGCCACGATTTGGCTAGGGCGATGATGACCACCGACACCGTGCCCAAGGAGACGGCGGTCAGCGTCAAGGTAGGGGATAGCGAATTTACCATCGGCGGGGTGGCCAAGGGTTCGGGGATGATACACCCCGATATGGCCACGCTGCTCTGCTTTCTCACCACCGACGCCGCTGTGGAGAGGGGCTTTCTCGAAGATGCGCTCAAGAAAGCGGTGGAGGCATCGTTTAACATGGTTTCGGTTGACGGCGATGTCAGCCCCAGCGATACGGTACTGCTGCTGGCCAACGGCACAGCCGGCGGCGAGCCGATATCGTCGGGAAGCCCGCAGGCTGAAGCCTTCCAGCAGGCGCTGGAGCGGGTCTGCGTCCATCTGGCCAGGCTTATCGCCGCCGACGGCGAGGGAGCGACCCGGCTCATCGAGGTTATAGTTAACGGGGCCGCTACCCCGGCGCAGGCTCGGAAAGCGGCCAGGGCGGTGGTAAGCTCGGCGCTGGTCAAGGCGGCGGTTCACGGCGCTGACCCCAACTGGGGGCGGGTGGTAGCCGCGGTGGGTCGCAGCGGTGCCGATATGGATGAAGCTAAGATTGACCTTTATCTCGACGAAACTCAGGTAATCAGGGCGGGCAGGGCACTACCTGTTGGCAAGCGGGTGGTAAACAGGCTGCTCAAGGGCAGGGAGATAAATCTAAGGGTGAATCTTAATCTGGGGGAGGGCAGCGCTACCGCCTGGGGCTGTGACCTCTCCGAGGAATACGTGGGAATCAACAGCCAGTACATGACATAAAGTATGGACAGTAAATTGGAAAAGGCAGTTGTAATCAAGATCGGCGGCGCCACTCTAGGCAGCCACGATACCACCATTGCCGATATCGTCTCCCTGCAGCAGCAGGGCAGGTCGCTGGTGATAGTCCACGGTGGCGGCAAGATGATAACCAGCTGGCTGGAGAAGCGGGGCATCAAAACCACCTTCATCAACGGCGAGCGCGTCACCGATGAAGAAACCCTTGAGGTAGTGGTCTCGGTGCTGGTGGGGGTGGTCAACAAGGAAATCGTGGCCGATATCAACGCCGGCGGCGGGCTATCGATAGGCATCAGCGGCGTTGACGGCGGTTTGATTCAGGGAAAAATTAAGAACAAGGAGCTGGGCTATGTCGGCGAGGTGACCAGGATAAACCCCGCCCCCCTGGAGGCGCTGCTTCAGGCCGGCTATATACCGGT
>CAZMTT010000066.1:0-2283 GCA_964569555.1 uncultured Dehalococcoidales bacterium
ATCCATGGTATGAGACAGCAAGGCAATATCCTCACGGTCAAAGGGGGTAACAAAAGTGCGGTTTAGCTCCTTCATAATCTGGTGGGTAATCCGGTCGCCTTCGTGCTCAAGCTCGGTTATTTCACCTATCATTATCGAGACATTCTGCCAGGTATCAAGTAAATTTTTTAAGCTATGGGCGGTTTTGACGGCGTTGTGGGCACTCTCTTCAAAAAGCTCGAAAAACTTCTCCTCCCGGGGAATGAAGGGAAATTTAAACATGGCTAATCCTCTGGAAAATAGGCACCGTGAAAAAGCTCATATCTAGCACTTTCGTTTTCAGTTTAAATGAGACATATTTGATTGTCAATACTCATTACCGCATATTGACACTTACTTGGTTGAGGGGTAGAATTCTCTAATTATCAGGCCGATAACTGATGCGTAATAATTGGCGCCCCAAACTTGGTGACCGTGTTTTTCGTCCCCGGCGGATTAAGCGTTACCGCCTGCGGCGAGTATTGGGAATTCCCGCCCTTTTCAGTGCTGGCTATGGGAATGTCGGCTCCTCTATTTACTATGCCCTGGGTATTGTTGTCCTGGTGGCAATGGGGGCTACCCCGGTGGTGCTTGGTATTGCCGGCATCCTCTTTATCTTTACTGCCCTTACCTACGCTGAAGGCACCGCCATGCTGCCTGAGGCGGGTGGCTCAGCCAGTTTTGCCCGTCACGGCTTTAACGATGCCATTGGTTTCACTGCTGGCTGGGCGCTGATGCTGAGCTATATTGTCACCATCGCCATCTCAGCCTATACTATTCCGCCCTACCTCGGCTACTTCTGGGCACCCTTCAAGGACTCGGCCATTATGGGTACGGCCTTCTCTATGGGAATCGTTTTCTTCCTGATGATGATAAATGTCATCGGGGTGAAGGAGACCTCTTTCATCAATATCGGCGCCGCCATAATAGATTTGGCTACCCAGGTTTCCCTGGTGGTCATTGGCTTCCTTCTGCTCTTTAATCCGGTGGTTTTGCTGCACCGTATTGTTGATAACTGGCCCACCTTTGACAATCTGATTCTGGGCATAGCCTTGGCCGCCATTGCCTATACCGGCATTGAAACCATGTCTCAGATGGCTGAGGAAACGAGACAGCCGGAGAAAAAGGTGCCGAGGTCACTGGTGATGATGATATTTGCCGTTCTGGTAATCTTTGCCGGCATTTCTCTGGTGTCCCTGTCGGCAATGACTCCCCAGGAGATTGCCGCCGACTGGTCTAGAGACCCGATAGCCGGCATCGCCGCCAATCTACCCCTGGTATTACTGCGTGATGTCCTCAAACCGTTGATTGCCATATTAGCCGGCACTATTTTGCTCATCGCCACCAATGCCGGGCTGATGGGCATATCACGGCTGGCTTTTTCGCTGGGTAGCCATCGGCTGGTGCCACCGGTGCTGAGTCGGGTTCACCGCCGTTTTAAGACCCCCTATGTTTCCATAGTTCTATTCAGCCTGGTGGCTATTCTCATCCTGTCGCCGGGATTTTTTGCCGCTGATGTCTTCAAAAATATGGGCACTCTTTATGCCTTCGGCTCACTGCTGGCCTTTATGTTTGCCCACGCTTCAATTCTCAGTCTGAGAGCCAGAAAACCGGAGATGCCCCGCCCCTTCAAGCTCGGCTGGAACCTGTGTTTTAGAGGCTATGAGATGCCGATAAGCGCTATCCTGGGATTTGTGGTCACCATGGTAATATGGCTGATTATAATGATTACCCAGCCCTACAGTCGCTGGGTTGGTCTGGCCTGGATGGTGGTTGGCCTGGTTATCTATGTTATCTATCGGCGCCGAAATGGCCTGTCCCTGACTCAGTCCGCCGGCAAAAACCTGCCCCAAGAGGGTTAGCTGCCTCTCAGTGCCGTCCGCAGTTGCTCTTCTGATTCCGGCGCAGTGAGCGCGATTATCTGGTCTCCACCCTGAAGAACGGTATTGGCCGTAGCCAGGCGGGGCTGGCGCTCTTTGGAGATAACCAGGACCAGCTTGCTCTGTTCGGGTAGTGAAAGCTCCTTGACTGCTTTGCCTACCGTCTTGGCTTCGGCGGGGATTTTTACTTCCACCACTTCCAGCCCCTTGTCGCTCAGGGTCAACAGGTGGGTTAGCGGATGAGTGGGTACCTGTTCCTCGATATGTTCCAGGATAATATTGGTGCTGCTGACAGTAACATCTATGCCCAGTTTCTTGAAGAGGATTTCATTTTGGGGGTTTCGGATGCGGGCGATGGTGCGGGGCACATTGAATTTATGCTTGG
>CAZMTT010000067.1:0-2055 GCA_964569555.1 uncultured Dehalococcoidales bacterium
CTACCATGTCACTTTCGTCAATGCGGGCAAAGCCCTCAATTGATGAGCCATCAAAACCCATCCCCTCCTCCAGTGCCCCCTCCAGTTCCTCTACCGTGATGGCAAAGCTCTTCATTATGCCCAGAATATCGGTAAACCACAGCCTGATGAACTTGACATCATGCTCCTTGGCTGTCTTTAAGACATGTTCTCTACTTTCTTCTCGGCCGCTTTTTGTCATTGGATGCCTCCTTAATAAAATTTTTCAGATAGCATTCTGCTGGTTATTACTTCTATATTTGCATTTCACCTCCGCAGTTTGTCTAGATTGCGTTTTCATTTCTATCACCAGTCCTGACCCGCACCGCACTTTCAACTGGTAGGACGAAAATCTTGCCATCACCGATCTCTCCCGTCCTGGCATTTCTGACGATGGCGTCCACTGCCACCGGCACGTCCTCATCGAGCACTACCAGCTCAATCTTGAGTTTGGGTAGCAGGTCCACTCGGTATTCGCCTACCCGCCATTGCAAGGAGATTCCTCCTTGCCGGCCTCTTCCACTTACCTCGCTGACCGTCATGCCGAAATAACTGTTTTCTTCAAGGGCTTGCCTGACCGCATCTAGTTTTTCTTCCCGAATAATCGCCTCTATCTTCTTCATTGCAATAGCCCTCCGTAAGCCCTTTCGCCATGCTGCGAGAGGTCAAGCCCGACAGTTTCTTCTATTTGACTCACTCTAAGCCCGATGGTGGCATCAATTAATTTACCCAGAGCTAAAGTGGCCAAGAAGGCAAAACCGCTAATGGCAAGAACACCGACCAGCTGCGTTAGTAGCTGCATACCATTGCCCAGAAACAAACCGTCAGACCCGGCTGGGTTAACTGCTAGACTGGCGAAGATGCCGGTAGCGATAGCCCCCCAGATTCCACCCACCCCATGAACCGCAAATACATCCAGAGAGTCATCAATGCCCCACTTTGTCTTTAAAAAGAGCATGCTGTAGTAACAAATTAAGGCTGCCCCGGCACCGATGGGAATGCCAGCTAGGGGTGGCACAAAGCCAGCGGCGGGAGTAATCGCTACCAGTCCCGCCACCGCGCCGGTAGCAGTACCGATAACGGTAGGGCGGCGGTGAATCCAGCTAACTATCATCCAGGTAAAGGCGGCGGCGGCCGCTGAGGTATTGGTGGCGACAAAAGCACTAGCGGCTAGGCCATCAGAAGCCAGCGCACTGCCAGCATTAAAGCCAAACCAGCCGAACCAGAGCAACCCCGCACCGAGCACTACCATCGGAACATTGTTCGGCGCCATCGGCTCTTGGGGAAAACCCCGGCGCCGTCCCAGTAGCATAACCAAAGCTAAAGCAGAGACACCGGCATTGATATGAACCACGGTGCCACCAGCGAAGTCAAGGGTGCCAAGGTTGGCTAGCCATCCGCCATCACCCCACACCCAGTGGGCGATGGGACAATAGACTAAAGCCAGCCATAGTGCCGAGAAGACAAGAAGGGCGCCAAACTTCATTCGTTCAACGACCGCGCCGGTGATTAGGGCTACCGTAATAATGGCAAACATGGCCTGAAATATCATAAAAGCCAGATGAGGCACCGTGCTGGCATAAATTGGCGATGGCTCTTGTCCCACACCAGCCAGACCGATAAAATTGAGCCCACCGATAATACCAACCTTGTCTGGACCGAAGCTCAGGCTATAACCATAGATTACCCACAGTATTCCGATCAGGCCCAGACATACAAAACTCATCATGATTGTGGATAGGACATTCTTACGCCTCACCATGCCACCATAGAATAAAGCTACCCCAGGCGTCATGAGCATAACCAGGGCTGATGATATTAAGAGCCAAGCAGTATCGCCGGAGCTAACATGCATTAATGTAACCTCCTTATCTCAATAGGCATACAGCCTCCCGTAGGGTCGGAGCCAGCGCGGGTAAAGCTTTATAAATTTATGGTTTAGTATCGCTTCGGCATCATAGTCGAAGTGAGCCGCAAACTCCCTAACCAGTGGACGAATAACTTGGTGGTCCTTCTCTTCCAGTTCAGCAATATCTA